>CAZBYU010000047.1:0-8286 GCA_964496235.1 uncultured Oscillospiraceae bacterium
CCACCGGCACCACCAAGGGCATCGTCCTCACCAACAAAAACTTCAACGCCCTCGGTCAGCAGGTCATTGCGGCAAACCCCATGTTCCGTCCCGGTGACCGTATGCTTGCCGCCATGCCGCTCTTCCACGGCTTCGGTCTGGGCGTGTGCGTACACACCATGCTCTCTCAGGGCGGTCGCTGCATACTCATTCCGCGCTTCACCGCGCAGAGCTATGCCAAGCAGATCGTCAAGTACCGTTGCAACTTCATCGCGGGTGTCCCTACGCTTTATGAAGCACTCCTCCGTCTGCCCAGCATGGACGGCGCGGACTTGAGCTGTCTCAAGGGCGTGTTCTCCGGCGGTGACTCTCTGTCCATCGAGCTTAAAAAGAAGTTCGACAAATTCCTTTATGACCATCACGCCACCATTCAGGTGCGTGAGGGCTACGGCACCACCGAGACGGTCACGGCCTGCTGCCTCACCCCTCAGCACATGTTCAAAGAGGGCAGTATCGGTCTTCCCTTCCCCGATACTTACATAAAGATCGTCGAGCCGGGTACCGACCGCGAGCTTCCCTACGGCGAAGAGGGCGAGATTTTGCTTGCAGGTCCCACAGTCATGAAAGAGTATATGAAGCACCCCGAAGAGACTGCCCAGACCCTCCGCACCCACGCCGACGGGCTTACATGGGTCTACACCGGTGACCTCGGCACTATGGACGAGCAGGGCTTCATCTACTTCAAGGGTCGTGCCAAGAGAATGATCATCTCCTCCGGCTACAACGTCTACCCCGGTCAACTCGAAAACATTCTTGATGCACATGAGTATGTGCAGATGAGCTGTGTCATCGGCGTTCCCGACGCATATAAGATGCAGAAGGTCAAGGCATTTGTCAAGCTCACTCCCGAGGCAAAGCCCGACGAGAACACCAAGAAAGAGCTTCTCGACTACTGCCGCAAGAACATCGCCAAATACGCCATGCCCTACGACATCGAGTTCCGCGAGGACATGCCCAAGACCCTTGTCGGCAAGGTCGCATACCGCGTCCTTGAAGAGGAAGAGCTTAAAAAGCTCGCCGCCGAGGCAGAAGCCGCCGAGGCAAGCAAGTAAAACCGGATAGTTAACCGGCTCGGTGCGTTTGCACCGAGCCGGTTTTTTTACTGCCTATATTATCCCTGCGCGTATACGTCGTACTCCCACAGCGGGATATAATCGAACGCCATCGTCTCATTTTCAAAGCGAGACATTATTGCCGCCGCCTCGTCCTCGCTCACAAGCCGCTGTGTTTCGTCGGCATTTACGATGCAGTAAGGTGCGTCCGGGTTCTCCTCGGCGTTGTATACCAGCACATAATCCCTCACAAGCACGCCGTTTTCAAGCGTATAGACACCGTACCAGTAGTTCATCGCACTTGCGGACACCATGTTCATTATCTCGCCCGACGCTGTCACGCGGTACTCGTTCCGCTCCCAGCCCTGAACCACGGGGATAAGCTCACCCTCGGCAATCGTGTATATGTCAAACACCGACTCTCGCGGAGAATACTCATTCACCGAGCCGATGATCAGCTCGTCAACACCGTTTCCGTCCACGTCGTAATAGCAAAATCCGAGCGTCCCCGTGTGTACATACATTGCAAGATTGGGGTTTAACAGTTTGTACTCCACCGGGTCGAATATGTAGTTGTCCGGGTCGGTTGTCGCCGCGTACATTGCCTCACAATAGCCGCGCAGTATGCCGTCATATGCCGCCATCGCATCGGAGGTCGTAGAGGCGGTGTCGGCGGCATTGCGCTGTCCCAGTGCCGTCATTATAGCTTCGACCGCGCCTGTCACCTCATCGCCCCAGGGGTAGCCACACTCCGTCACGCCCGCGCTCTCCAGCAGTCCCTCCTGCCCCGGCTGTAAAAGCAGGGTGTACATGCTGTCAAGTGCCGTGATCTGCATAAGGTACTCCTCACGCGCACTTTCGTCGAGCGCGGCAAGATAGCTCTCCGCCGCCGCGCTTATTTCCTCGTCGCCAAGCTCCGTTGCCGCCGCCCAGTCCATCAGGTGCGCGGCTTGCGCCGCCGCCTTCAAGCTCGACCCGGCAGAACCCGCCTGTATCTTCTCGCCGAAGTCCGCCAAAAGTGCATTCAGCTCCCATGCCGATTCCGCATTCGCGTCCTCGGCGGGTGCGGCGGTCTCGACGTCCTCGTCAGATGCAACACGCTCCACCGTAGCCGGTGTGTCCTCCGCAAGGTCGGACGTGCATGCGCCGAATGCCAATGTCAGCGTGATAGTCATCATTATTGCAACAAGCTTTTTCATTTGTTATATAACCTCCGATTCGGTATGCAGCTTAGACGACGGCTGTGGGAGTTATGTTCCCACAGCCGCAAAAGTTTCTTATAGCGTTTCTTGTTACAGTCCTCTGTCTCTGCGGCGTATGACCGGCTCATCCTCGTCGGACGCGAGATCAAGACCGTAATCATCTGCGGCAAGCTCACTCAGACCAAGACTTGCCCAGTCAATGCCGTCATCACCCAGCATGATATCGTCAAGCCCCAGATCCAAATCGCTGTCATCTACCTCAGACTCACGCGCAGGTGCTTTAGCCTTCTTTTCCGGAACGTCCGCCTCTTCGACCTCGCCCCAGTTGAACCCGGCTTTCTTCTTGCCGCGTTCGGGAACTATCTTCATGTCGGCATCCTCGTCATCGAGCTGTATCATCGGCTTATTCTCGGTAATCACCGCGTCCTCATAAACGTACTGATCCGCCGCGAAACGCGCGGTGAACTCGCCCTCCGGTGCGTCGGTGTGTTTTGCCCCATCCTTTGCATTGCGATAGCTGTCCCATCTACTGCTCCAGTCCGAAGGGGAGGTCGACGCGCTCTTGCGCTTGGCAGTCTCCCGCCTCGCGCTCTCGCGCTTTGCTGTCTCCCGCCTAGGTGCAATCTCATCCTCGTCCGTGTCGGCAGTGCGTTTTGCCGCGTTCTTTCCCAGAAGCTCACTGCCGGCGTTCTTCGCAAAGCGCAACGCGCCGCTGAACGCGCCTTCTGTCGCCCCGTTCGTTTCCCATGCACGCGTCGGCTTCGCCGAATGCGTGCCTTCTACGTCTCCGCGGCGAGCCGCGCCACGCTCGGCAGTCGTGCGGCGGGTGCTTTTCCCGGCGGTCTTGCCCGCGCGGTTTACAAAGCCCGCAACCTCGTCCTTGTCCGGCAGGCGCACCGGCAGATCAAAGTACAGTAACGTCGCGCAAAACGGAAAATCGTCATTATCCTCGAGATAGATAAAGATCGCACGAGTGATTAGATAGGCTATAACCGCCGAGAGTGCGCCTATCACCGCCGCGAACAGCACATCCGACGGAAAGTGTGCCATCAGGTAGTTGCGCGACACCGCCATCAGCACCACCACGACAACCGACGGCAGTATCATCTTCTTGCCCTTTGTAAAGCACAGTGATCCCATGCCCGCCGCCACAGCCGTCACATGCCCCGACGGGAAGGAGAACCCGCTCTCCGCCGGAGAGCCGATGTAATCCCAGTAGCTTTTGTAAACCGCCATATACTCAAACGGTCTCGGTCTTGCCACCATGTCCTTGAGAATTATGTTGGTTATCAGTGCGCCACAGCACACCGCCCCGAACATGCACACGCCCATTTTCCTTGTGCGTGAAAAGCACATAAAGCCAAGAGCCAGCAGGAAGAATACTATCCCCTTTTCGCCGAGGAAGGTGATCACCTTCATAAGCGGCGTGAGGAATCCGCCTGCCTTTCCCGCCATAGTGTTCATAAAGCTCAAAATGGCACTGTCATACCCCGCGAAGGTCGTGTTCAGCCATTGAGCGATTGCAGTATACTCCATGTGGCATACCTCGTTCCTTTGTTAAATGATAAGAAGCGGCGGCGGCACATTTCGCGCCTAAACCGGCTTTTTTCGCTCATTCGCCCCTTGCGGTAGCTCTCACCGCCCGAAGCGCGACGGCATTATCCGCCGTCGCGCATTATTATACTATATCCTATCCCCGGTTTCAAGATAAAAATTGCAATTTCATCAAAATTTTTTACAAAACGGTAACGAAATGTTCTTGACCCTCTCCGTGCTTGTCGCACCATGCCTTTTTCGTCCTGTAAAGCAAGCTCATACGCAGTAAAATGCCGCCCGGCACAAGCCGAGCGGTTTACCTTACCCCTCCATCTGTTTCGCCAGAAACGCCGCCGCGACCTGCGCGAGCTTTACCTCACTCTCTTCGGCGCATTCGCCGTCACGCGGCGCGATGAACAGCACCGCACCCATGATATCTCCCGCGGCTATGATAGGTGCCGCCACGGTGACGCAGTGCTTGGTGTCCGTCGCGCTCACCGGAACGCACACCCCGCCGCACTCCGCGCGATAAACCCTGCGTGCGTCCATTATCGCGCTAAGCTGGGCGCTCACGCCCTTATCCGCAAGCTCTCTCTTCGCGCCTCCCGCAATGGCGATCACCGTGTCTCTGTCGCACACGGCGGCAATGCCGTCGCTTGCGCGGCGCAGACTTTCGCACATGTCCTGTGCAAAGTCCGCAAGCTCGCCGATGGGCGAGTATTTTTTGAATATCAGCTCTCCGTCCTTCTCCGTGAAAATCTCCAACGGGTCACCCTCGCGTATACGCATCGTGCGGCGTATCTCCTTCGGTATCACCACACGACCCAAGTCGTCAATTCTACGTACTATCCCTGTTGCTTTCATTTTTATCTTTCTCCTTTGGCTCATATTCCGCACATGCCACGGCTCTTCGCCGCGCCGTTATCAACAAATACTATTGTTTACAGCAAACTCCAAAATATGTGACACACGAGAAAAACAAGCCCACATAACCAAAGGTCCAAATAACTCCTCGCAAAACATCCAAAATATACAAAACACCAATAAAGATTAACGATACAGATCAACGGAATCGTTAATTCTCAAAACATATCGTTTATCTTTTAAGATTTGTCGTTAATCCTTATGGAACAGCGGTGAGCACCATATATTTAATATACCCGAAAAGGTATATTAAATATACTTTGGGCTATAATATACCCGTTAGGGCTTATTGTTTATGAGTTCATCTTGACATCATACCCGAAAGGGTGTAAAATATATGCAAAAGTCAATTGTAAGGAGCAAAATGATGAATCCGATTGCTGAATTTGTTAAAGAAAACCGGAAAGCGGCAGGACTGACACAAGAGCAATTTGCTTTGCGTTCGGGACTTGGGCTTCGTTTTGTACGAGAGTTAGAGCAAGGAAAAGAAACGGTGCGTATGGATAAAGTCAATGTGGCACTTGCTATGTTCAATGCCCAAGCCGTTGCCGGAAAGAAGGAAAATAAATGAGTGTATTCAGGATCGCCTACATTTATGTGAGAAACACCTTTGCCGGGATTCTTAAAGAAACAGATGAAGGCTATTCTTTCAAATACGATACCGAATATTTGCAAAGCGAAAATGCATCTGCCGTGTCGCTTACTTTGCCGTTACAAGCGGAAGAATATAACTCAAAAACATTGTTTTCGTTTTTTGACGGTCTTATTCCGGAAGGCTGGCTTTTCAAAGTGGTGACAGATAATTGGAAAATAGATGCTCATGACCGTTTCGGTGTGCTTCTCGTTGCCTGCAAAGACGGCATCGGAAATGTTTCTGTAAGGGAGATCAAAGAATGAACTGTTTGTGTTGCGGAAAGCCTTTACGCACAGCCGACGAAAGCGGCTGGCATAGGGCATGTATAAAAAAATTTTTCGGCACATCAAAAATTCCCGAAATCGAAATAGACGATAAAACGCTGAATATGTTGGCAACCGAAACAACCAATAAAGGTTTTACTGTTCCCGGCGTTCAAAAAAAGCTGTCGCTACACCTTGTGAGCGACAACGGCAAGCCGAGATTAACCCTTGTAAACTATCCGACGGGCTATATTCTCAAACCGCAGGTAGCTGAATTTGAAGCTCTTCCCGAATCGGAACAGCTTATTATGACTATAGCGGATATGTCCGGAATTTCAACCGTTCCGCACGCACTTATTAAGGGAAACGGCGGACTTTCATATATTACAAAACGAGTTGACCGTGTTTTTTTAGGCGAAAAAACCGAAATGCTTGCTATGGAGGATTTCTGTCAACTTGATTTAAGACTTACCGAGGACAAGTACAGAGGCTCTTACGAGCGTTGTGCAAAGATTATTAAAGCGTATTCGTCAAGAGTCGGCATAGATATGGCGGAGTTTTATATACGGCTTGTTTTTTGCTTTATTGTGGGCAATTCCGATATGCACCTAAAGAATTTTTCTCTTATAGAAACATCGGAAGGATCGTGTGAATATGTACTTTCACCTGCATACGATTTGTTGCCGGTCAACGCAAATATACCTGCCGATAAAGAGCAGTTTGCACTCGCTATGAACGGTAAGAAGATGAACATCCGCAAAGGCGATTTTCTGATATTTGCCGACGTTTGCGGTATTACCCGCCCGACAGCCGAAAAAATGATAAACAACCTTGTTGAGCTTACGCCAAAATGGATCGTAATGTGCGACAATTCATTGCTCCCCGATGAATTAAAAGACAGATTGAAAAAGATAATTACAGAAAGAGCAGAAGTGCTGAAATAATAAGTGCAGCTACGTAAAAGGCAGAAAGGAAATATAACATCTGACCTTGTGATACTCTTTTAAGATACCATCCGGCTCATATTCCGCACATGCCACGGCTCTTCGCCGCGCCGTTATCAACAAATACTATTGTTTACAGCAAACTCCAAAATATGTGACACACGAGAAAAACAAGCCCACCCCGGGTAAATTTCCTTCCCTGTATTGCATTCCGCCTCTTGCTGTGGTAAAATCACCGATATGCGATCAAAACCGAGCTTTTCCGCACGGGATTGATTGTAAACGGAAACATAATACCATAGTATAGTTAAGGAGTGAGCTGTTTTGAAATTCTCGTCAAAAATAGAAAAATGCGGGCTGTCCCCGATGCGTAAGTTTGCCCCTGCCGCACGGCGAGCGCAAGAGCGCGGGATCAACATATATCACCTCAACATCGGTCAGCCGGACATAGCCACTCCCGCCGCATATTTCAACGCCCTGAAAAGCTTCGACAAGCCCGTGGTGGAGTACGCTCCCTCCGACGGTATCGACGTTCTGCTTGACGCAGTTCGCGGATATTACGCCAAGATAGGCGTTCAGCTCAATCGCAGTGACATGCTCGTCTCCACCGGCGGCAGTGAGGCTCTGCTCATGCTCATGGCGGCGATCCTAGACGACGGTGACGAGATAGTTATCCCCGAGCCGTTTTATCCCAACTACTCCACGGCAGTCACGCTCGCCGGCGCGGCAGTCCGTCCGGTCAGCACCTGTCCCGAGGAGGGGTATCATTACGCCGTGCGTGAGCGTATAGAAGCCGCGATAAACGAGCATACTCGTGCCATTCTCATCACCAACCCCGGCAACCCGACCGGCGCGGTGCTGACGCGCGAGGAACTCAAGCTCATGCTCGACATCGCCCGCGAGCATGACCTGTTTTGCATCTGCGACGAGGTTTACCGCGAGTTTGTCTACTCCGATGAGCCGCTGGTCAGCTCTCTGCAATATGCCGGGTATGAGGACAACGTCGTTGTCATCGACTCCGTCTCCAAACGCTTCAGCGCGTGTGGCGCACGTATCGGCATGCTCATAAGCAAGAACCGCGCACTCATGGAGCAGTGCATGAAATGGTGCCAGTGCCGCCTGTCCGTGGCAACTGTCGACCAACTCGCCGCGGCAGAGCTTTATTCCGTCGAGCCGGAGTATTTCGCCGCCGTCCGTGCCGAGTATAAATCCCGCCGTGACGCGATAATGGCAAAGCTTCGGCAGATCCCCGGTGTCGTGTGCAAGGTTCCCGCCGGTGCGTTCTACGTGATGGCGGCATTGCCCGTGGACGATGCCGACAAGTTCCAGACCTGGCTCTTGGACGAGTTTGACGACAAGGGCGAGACCGTGATGTTCGCCTGCGGCGAGCCGTTCTATGCCACGCCCGGCAAGGGCAAAAACGAGGTTCGCATGGCGTATGTCCTTGAGCGCGAAAAGCTCGAACGCGCAATGGACATTCTCGCCGTTGCCATTAAAAAGTACAACGAAACGCATTGAGTAATAGGATTTGTATAGTAAAAGCGTGTTCACAATTCGTGAACACGCCTTTTTCAGCTTGTCAAAAAAGTTCTATTTAACTTTTTTGACTTCGCTTAATCCGCCGAGCATTTTGAATTCTTCAAAATGCTGCTTTGCCCGAAAAGCCTTGATATTCAAGGCTTTTCTGCGGCG
>CAZBYU010000048.1:0-8129 GCA_964496235.1 uncultured Oscillospiraceae bacterium
GGATAAAGGATTTGCCGGAAAGGCCGAATTTGCGGAATACGCGGTCAAGCACGAACGCAATACGCGCCATGTAGCCGCACGCTTCAAGGAATGCAAGCAAAAGGAACAGCACCAGCATCTGCGGCACAAAGCCCAGAACCGCGCCGACACCCGCGACAATACCGTCGAGAATAAGCCCATTCAGCCACTCTGCACAGCCGACGCTTTCAATCGCGTTGCCCACAAGCACGGGAATGCCGGGTACCCAAACTCCGTAATCGGCGGGGTCGGGTTCGTCGCCAAGCTCTTCGAGAGTTGCAAGTGCGTCGTTGTAGTCATCCACGCTCGCACGCTCCTCGCTCACGGCGAGGGTTTCCTCGCCCTCAACGTCGTAGGTGAACATGCCGTCTGTCGGCTCGCCGTTTTCTTCGACATAAGCCTTGTACCCGGCAACTATAGTGTCTGCCTCTGCCCATGCGTCGGCGGCTTCGCTGTACGCGCTCGAGCCGATGCCGAGAAGATGCCAGCCGTCACCGAACAGACCGTCATTTGCCCAGTCTGTTGCCGCCGCGCCTACCGTCACCATGGACAGATAATATACAAGATACATCACCAACGCGAATATCGGCAGACCCAGCCAGCGGTTGGTCACGACCTTGTCTATTTTGTCCGAGGTCGTCAGACCGCCCTTGTTTTTCTTTTTGTAACAGCCCTTTATGATTTCCGCGATGTATATGTAGCGTTCATTCGTGATTATGCTCTCCGCATCGTCGTCAAGTTCTTTTTCTGCCGCGGCGATGTCGTCCTCAACGTGGCGCATCACATCCTCGCTCAAATTGAGCTTTTCAAGCACCTTGTCGTCGCGCTCGAAGACCTTGATGGCGTACCAACGCTGTTGCTCCTCCGGCATGCCGTGTACCACGGCCTCCTCAATGTGTGCAAGGGCGTGTTCGACAGGACCGGAGAAGGTGTGCTGAGGAACGGTCTTGCCGTTCGCGGCGGCATCTATCGCACTCTCTGCGGCGGTCATAACGCCCTCACCCTTCAGTGCGGATATCTCTACCACCGGGCAACCAAGCTCGCGAGAAAGCTCCTTGATGTTGATGCTGTCGCCGTTCTTACGAACAACGTCCATCATGTTCACAGCCACGACCACCGGGATTCCCAGCTCGGTCAGCTGTGTGGTGAGGTAGAGATTACGCTCAAGGTTTGTGCCGTCGATTATGTTCAATATCGCATCGGGACGCTCGTTGATGAGGTAATTACGCGCCACGACCTCTTCCAGTGTGTACGGAGACAGTGAATATATGCCGGGCAAGTCCATTATCACGACGTCGTCGTGCTTTTTCAGCTTGCCCTCTTTCTTCTCCACGGTTACGCCCGGCCAGTTGCCGACAAACTGATTTGAACCGGTCAGAGCATTAAATAATGTCGTCTTGCCGCTGTTGGGGTTGCCGGCAAGCGCGATCTTGACTTGTTTGTCCATATCTGATAACTCCTTTTTAGTTAAAGAACTTTAACTCACAAACATTAAAAAAGCCTTACTCGGCGATTTCTATCATTTCCGCGTCGACCTTACGCAGAGAAAGCTCATACCCTCTCACGCTCACCTCTATCGGATCGCCAAGCGGCGCGACCTTTCGCACGTAAACCTCAATACCGCGCGTAATGCCCATGTCCATGATTCTCCGCTTAACAGGTCCTTCGCCGTGAAGCTTAACAACAGTCACGGTTTCGCCTATTTTCGCGTCCCTGAGTGTTTTCATTCTCACTTGTCCTCCTATGCTTAATTTTAATATTAAACCATTATCTTGCGTGCCATTTCCTCGCTGATTGCCACGCGTGCATCTTTGACCTTGACTATTACATTGCCGTTTAGCGCGGTTACGACTGTCGTCGCTCCGCCCACGACAAAGCCCAGATCCTCCAAATGCTTTTTCACGCTCGGTGAGCCGCCGACCTTGCGGATAATGTTTTCCTCGCCGGGTTCTGCCAGTGCCAGAGGCAACATCCGTTCCACCTCTCCCTTTCATTCTCTGCCTTGATGTTTTTCATTTGCTGAGCTTTTGCTAAATTGTGTCCAAGCTGTGGTGCGCTGTATCGGAATGTGCTGTACCGTCTTGTCGCGGGGATGTCGACTGGTGCCGATATATCGGATATTCCGTGATACCTCGCATGAACCTTTACTAAGCACTGCGGTTAGATATTACTAACTACAAAACTTGAATCAGGGTTAAGGAAAACTAACTTCCGACTAAATAAATCGGTTAAGCTCCCTTAACCATGAGCGAGTTTAACACATCTAACCCACCTTGTCAATAGGTTTTCGATAAAAAATTTCCGCAAATTATGAGCTTGCCGCCATAGCCTTCAAATCCGACTGCTTTAACATAACAATTCAGCGGTATAAACCACGAGTAATTTGTGATTTATACCGCTGTTTTTCGCTATCTGTCAGTTTATAAACCGCGCGAGGAAATCGCGTGTTTCCTGCTCGTGCGGGGCGGTGAACACTTCGCTCGGACTGCCCTGCTCGCAGATAACTCCGGAGTTCATGTATATCACTCTGGAGCTTACGTCGCGTGCAAACGCCATTTCGTGCGTCACGACAAGCATTGTCATGCCGTCCTCGGCAAGACTTTTCATTACGTTCAGCACTTCGCCCACCATTTCCGGGTCAAGTGCACTTGTCGGCTCGTCGAACAGCAGAACCTCCGGATCCATTGCCATTGCCCGCGCAATTGCCACGCGTTGCTTCTGCCCGCCGGAAATCTGGCGCGGTCTGGCATTTATGTACGGTGTCATGCCCACGCGGTCGAGGTATTCCATTGCGTGTGCATGTGCCTCGTCGCGCTTGCGTCCGAGAACCTTGACCTGACCGACAATGCAGTTTTCAAGCACGGTCATGTTGTCGAAAAGGTTGAACGATTGGAACACCATTCCCACGTGTGAGCGGTATTTCGGTGCGTTCACGCCGCGTCCGACCATGTTGTCACCGTGGTAAAGTATCTCGCCCGAGCTGGGTGTTTCCAACAGGTTTATGCACCGCAAAAGAGTGGACTTGCCCGAGCCGGACGCGCCGATTATGCTTATCACGTCTCCGCGCTCCACTGTGAAGTCGATGTCCTTTAGCACCTCGTGATTACCGAATGCCTTGGAAAGGTGCTTTATTTCGAGTATAGTGTCTGCCATATCAGCGTGTACCTCCCATGCTTTCGTCGAATTCGCGGCTACGCTCATCAAAGGGTGTGCCGCGCGAGGGGTGGCTGTATGTGCCTGCCGCCATGACGAGCTGGTCGCCGCTTGCAAGCTCATATGTCCCACTGCCGTCAAGCTTGTTTTCAAGCTTACGAAGAAGGTAAGAGGCGAGAAGCGTGAGCGTCAGGTAGCCCGCCATCTCTATTGTCGCCGAGGGGAAGTAGCGGTAGGTCGCACCCACCGCGGCGCGGTGCGCGGCGAAGAAATCGGGGAAGCCGATTACGAACATTACGGACGTATCTTTTACGTTTATGATGAAGTTGTTGCCGATCTGCGGCATGATGTTGCGTAGAGCCTGCGGCAGTATGACATTCATCATGGTCTGCACGTGTGTCATGCCTATTGCTTTCGCACCCTCGGTCTGACCCGGGTCTATGGAGATTATGCCTCCGCGCACGGATTCGGTCATGTACGCGCCGGTGTTTATCGAAACTACCAGTATGGCCGCCGTCCACACGCTTTCAAAATGCGTCGCACCGCCTGTGAAGTAGGGGAGACCGTAGTAGATGAACATCGCCTGCAGCACCATCGGTGTTCCGCGGAAAACCTCGACGTAAATGCGTACTATGACGCGGATAAGCCCCACGAAAAACCGCTTTACTCCGGAATCGTTTTTCGAGCAGGGAATGGTGTTGAGAACACCGCATAGAAAGCCGATTATACAGCCGATAAGCGTCGCCACCAGCGCAAGCAACAGTGTGTTGCCTATGCCGCGCAGATAGGATAAGCCGTAGTCCACGCACAGCTTGGAAATGTCCGAGCCGAGCTGAGCAAATATGTTCATAGAAAACCGTCCTCGTATCTTCCGTGTGTATTGTTGTGGGTGGGGTTGGTTTGCCCCGCCCATGTGTAATGTGCGTTAATTATAAATGCGTATACCTTATTCGCTCAGCGGCTGAACGGAAATGGCATCTGCCATAAGTGCGTTGAAATCGTCAACCGACATGGTGGAAAGCACGCTGTCGATCGCGCTCTTGAGTTCGTTGTTGCCCTTACGCAGGGAAACACCGATGTTCACGTTTTCCGCGCGAACCTCTTCGGAGAACTGGAAGTCACCCTCAGTGCCGGAGAAGTCGAGTATAACCATGTCGGGGTATGCCACAACTGCACCCTGTGCGGTGGGCATGTCGGTGCAAACGAAGTCGACCGAGCCGCTTTCAAGCGCGGTCAGCATTGCGGGGGCGGTCTCCGCCGCAGTCTGTACATCTGCGCCCTCGATCTGCGGCAGACACTGGTCGTACCATATAGTCGCAAGCTGTGCGGTGCAGCGACCGCCGGCAAGGTCTGCAATAGAGGTTGCGGAGGCGAAGGAGGAGTCTGCCTTGGTCAGGCACACGATAGTGGCATAGAAGTAAGGGCCGGCAAAGTCAACCTGCTCACTGCGCTCTGCCGTCATGGACTGACCTGCGATTACCGCATCGAAAAGCCCCGTCTGCACACCGGGAACGAGAGAATCCCAGTCGGACTGCACAAGCTCCAGCTCCCAGCCGTTTGCCTCGCACAGCTTCTTTGCGATCATCACGTCATAGCCGTTGGCGTAAGAGCCGGGTACGTTGGAAATAGGCACTGCGCCGTTGGAATCATCACTCTGCGTCCAGTTGTAAGGGGCGTAGGCGCATTCCATCGCAACCGTCAACACGCCGTCCTCAACACCGGACTTGACCGCGCTTTCGCCGCTCCCTCCGCAGGCGCACAACGCCAACAGCATAACAGCACACAATGCCGCGCAAACAAATCTCTTCATGTCCGTTCCTTTCGCGGACGCTCATTCTGCGTCCTCTCGGCTTTTTTCCCGGCCGTCGGGATAATGAAAAATGAACCGCTTGTCAAGCGGTTCATGGATAATCGGAATGGACTGCGCCGATTGGGGCACAAGCCGAGCCGTAAGCCATTGATAGCGCTTCACAAGAAATTATGTGACAGTCCGGCAGATGTTCTCTGACGACCCAGCGCACGGGCAACAGGCATTCCCCATACACTTCGGCGGTGGCCCCTTTCGCTTTCTGCGGCTGCCTGCCCTTGCAGTAGCTACTGATGGATACCGCGCCTCTATCGACACTTATGCGATTCAATTTGTCCGTATACTATCACTCATTGTACAATGTGTCAATAGCAAAGGTGCATTTTTGTCGTTTTTCCACAAAAATCGTATGCATATTTTACTTGCGGGTGTTAAATCAGCAGGGGAGAACAGTCGATTATGGGCTTGAAACCTTAAATGCGGCAATTCACCCGTCAACTGTGTAATTGATATCCTAATGTCAACTAGCACTAAAAACAATGCGACTCCGCGCTTAAATTTTACATTCGTTTTTCGCTTTTGGCTCTTGTGTATGACAAAGTCGGTGTGATATAATTATGTAAATCGTTTTATGTCTAATAGCTTTATATATAAATATCCGAAGAATGGGGTGTGTCGGCATGGGAAATCGGGGGCATTCAGAGCTGGTCAAGCGCGTTTTGAGCGGTGACACGCAGGCGTATGAGGAGCTTTTTTTACTGACGAAGGATAACGTCTTTTTTCATGCGAAAATGGCGTTACTAAACGAGGAAAACGCGTGGGATATCGTGCAGAATACATATACGGCGGCATTTCGGAGCTTGCCGCGCTTAAATACGCCGGAATCGGCGGAGGTGTGGTTTTGCGCCATTGCGGGAAACCTGTGCTTTTCAAAATTGCATAAACAGAGATCTGCCGTGGAGCGCGGTGCGGTGCATTCCGAGACGAATGACGGCTCGGCTCGAGCTATGGTCGAGGACGGGCTTATGCGCCTTACCGACATGCAACGCATAGCTGTATTGTTTCGGTATATTGATGACATGTCACTTGCACAGATAGGCACGGTCTTGCGCTGTGCCGAAAGCGCGGTGGGTATACTTCTTGCCGATTCCGAACGCGTCCTCGGCGTGTGTCGGGAGAATTCGGGAGAGACCGCATCCGGTGAAAAACCGTCCATCACACCGACTGAGCTTAAAGCCGCGCTTAACGAGATAAAAGACGATACGCGCCTGTCTCCCTCCGTCACGGTTGGCATTGCGGAGACGCTCGCAAAAAAATGCGGGTATACCTCCGCTGTGCGTGTCATGCCCGGCACTGAGCCGATAACGCGAACCGAGCTTACCGAGCGCGACAATGCTGAAATGCCACCGAGGAAAAAAGAGCGTGTTGACGCACCGAGAAGAGATGTTGCCCCGCCGCACTATACGCGCACGACCCCACGGAAGAGCGGTATGGTGCTTGCCTCCGGTCTTGTCGTGGTTGGGCTTGTTGTCGGCGCGTTTTCCGTCCGCGCCGTGATGGACATGCGTTCCGGGAAGTCTCAGCTTCCGGATAATCTCGATTCGTTTTTAATATCCGGCGGTGAAGCGATAAGCAAACCCGCCTCCGATGAGGACAATACGGCGAGTGTGCCGATAGAGCCGCTTTCGGTCGCCGCGGCACAGGCATATATCGGTGTGGTGTCGGACTATACGGGGCGTTTCGGCGTGTGTTCGTCGGAAAACGGAGAGGGCGGTCTTGCATATGCCGAGCTTATCGACTTCGACGGTGACGGACAGCAGGAGATGTATCTATACTACATCGATAAGAGCTTTTCACCCGAAAATGATATCTACCGCGTCAGTGCGGCGGGGGAGGAGCAGTGGTGTCTGCATGAACAGCTCTGGTGCTATGACGGTGAGCTGAAGCTCGTCTATGAGCAGGAGCATTGTGCGCTTGCCGCCGTCGACAGTGTTGAGGGTTCGTCACGTTGGCTCTGCGTCGGCACTGACGGACGCACCCGCATATTCTCATGGTACAGCTATACCGATGAAAACGGATATATCAACCACAGTTCTATGGTATACGCCCTCTCCGATGGCGAGCTTTCCAGGCTCAACGAGACCACCGGCATCTTCGTCGTTGCAAACGAGGTCAAGCACCGCCGTGACGGATATCTCGTGGAGGAATACTACGGCACGGACAACTCGCATTTTGACGATATCGCCTATTTCGTCGAGGGCGCGATAACCACAGCCGACGGACGCACATCGTATAATTACGAGCAGTGTCAGGCCATACTCGATATCGGTACGGCGGACGTTGTTCCCCTCAACTCCGACAGCAGTGATACGCCGGTTGCGAAGCTCGCCGAGGCTTATTCCGCGAGGGAACTGGGTACACAGGTGATCGCCGCCAATGACGGCACTCTCACATGGACGGTCAACGATGTCAACGCCTTTCTCTCCATGCTCGCCGATATCTGCACCGGAAATCAATAAATTACCACGTAGTATCATAAACCCGCCACGGTGCATTTCTGCACCGTGGCGGTGAGTCGTCAAAAAACTTCAACAGAACTTTTTTGACAAGCTGAAACGGCTGATGCAAGAGTATACCCGCATCAGCCGTTAATAATATTTATTTAAGTGTTTCCGTCAGCTCCAAGCACTGTACCAGTTGCTGTAATCCGCCCCTTGGCTTTTTGCCTCGTAAGTGCCTGTCAGCTTTGCCATCACACGATCGTATTGCTCGCTGCCCTCCTCGTAGGGGGTGGGGCAATAATTGTTGTAGTTGTCTGCCATGCGCCCCGCTTTTTCAAGGTCACTGCTGACACAGCAGGGGATAACGTCGAAGCCGTCTGTCGTCACCGCACCGTCAATGTCGCGCTTGAGTGTCACTTGGACTATTGCCGTGTCGGGGTCGGAGGGGCGAGTGCTTCCGCCGAACACCCAGTTGCCCAGTGAGTAGAGAATAAGAGAGTCGTTGTATTCTTCAATCGGCTGTAAGCAATGCGGGTGTGACGCGTACACCAGATCCGCACCCGCATCGGCCACAGCGTGGGCGAGTGTGGTTTGGTTCTCATTGGGGGTGTAATAAAGCTCCAGCCCCCAGTGGAACATGCATATCACAT
>CAZBYU010000049.1:0-8033 GCA_964496235.1 uncultured Oscillospiraceae bacterium
GTCTACGTCAACCCCTCCGGCATGATGTATGAAGAGCAGTTTCGCTTCTGCATGTCCACCTTCGGCGCAGAACACATACTTTGGGGTGAGGATTATCCCTATCGCAGACCGGATAATATCCGCACCATGCTGGAAAAGCTCGATATCTCCGAGAAGGAACGCGATAAAATCGCATATCTCAATGCTCAAAAGCTTTTGCATCTATGAAAAATCGGTGGTCGAAACGACCACCGATTTTTGCGTATATTTGCTTATTACAGCAGGTTTTCAAACAGTGGATTCTTGTGCGAGAACATGTCCCACATTCTTTCGGCATCGGTCATGGCGACGCTGAACGTGTACTCGTCCTTCAGCGCAATCTCGGAGTTAGCGTAGCCTATCTCCTCCACGCCTGCCGCCAGCTTCTCGATAACCGCGTCGGCAAACTCATCCACGTTGACACCGTTTTTCTGCATGCCGGGACCTGCAAGGTCGGTGTCCACCATGGGCGGAAGTATCTCCACCACCTTCACGCCCGTGTTGCGTAGCTGCAAGCGCAGAGAGCGGGTGAAAAAGTGTATGCCGGTCTTGGTCGTGGTGTAAATGGGTACCCAAACCGCGGGCATAATGCCAAGGCGCGAGGACACGTTAACAATCGTACCGCCGTGCTTGACAAAATAGGGGGCAAAAAGCATGGAGAGGTGAATGGGGGCCTCCAAATTGGTGTTGATTTCAGCCTGAACCTTGGCAAAATCGTTGTCCTCAAGGCTAAGGTTGATCGGACGCTGAATACCGGCGTTGTTGATGACAACGTTCACCTCCGGGTACTCCGCCGTGACCCAGCTGAAAAGCTCTTTGCGAGCCTCGGTATCCGAGATGTCACAACCCTTTACGATAAGCTCGGGGCATTTTTCCTTTGCCGCTTCAAGCTTGGCGACGTTGCGCCCGACGATAATGACCTTGCTTCCCGCCGCGACAAGGCGAGATGCAAGCGCGAAGCCGATGCCGCTGCCTCCGCCGGTGAGCAGTATGGTGTTTCCGGAAAGATTCATTGCTCAAACCTCCCCGTCGTAGTTGTACACGGGAAGCCCCATCTTTTTAAGCTCTCTTGCGATGTGGTCTTCCATGGTGTACGCCGGGCGACCGATCAGCCACTCAAGCGCGTTCTTGTTTGCGGCAAAGCCGTACTCGTTGTAAACGTCGCGTATCGCCAGCGCACCGCGGCGGGAATAGCTGTCGTTGCCGCTGTTGATGAAGTTTTCAAAAACGCCGGAGAACATATGCTTGCGGTCATACCAAATGGTCTCAAAGTCTTTGCCGGACATCTTTTTGAGCATGTCGGCAATCTCGTTTATGGAAAGATAGCTCGGTCCGCACAGCTCATAGGTGGCAAACTGATGCTTCTTGCCCTCGCGCAGAACAACCGCCGTGGCTTCCGCAACGTCCAATACGTCCACATAGCCGAGCTTTCTGTCAAGCGGTTTCCAGTTTTCGTACTTGCCGGAATTGAGAATCAGCGGCACGATAACGTTGTAGGAATAGTGGAGAGGCTGGAGAATGGTGAAGTTCCAGTTGTTTTGGAATCCGACGAGCTTCAAATGCTCCTCGATGACCAGCTTTTTCTGATGCTGTAAAAGCCCGGAGAGGTTCGGGTGCGTGACGGAGAGCTGTACAAACTGTTCCACGCCCTCTTCAAGCGCACAGTCAATGGCCAAAATACCAAGCTCATCCTCATCATAGAGCATCATGGGCGGGACGTAGGCGACCTGGTTACAGCCGCGCATAACGCTTCTCACAAACTCCTCATCGCGCATATCGCCTATCATGACTTCCTTGATTCCCTCGTTGAGTAGGGTTTCCACCTTGGGGTTGATGTCTGTGGCACGCACGTCGAAGCCCTGCTTGGCAAGCTCTGTCGCCACAACGTGACCGACCTTGCCCATTGCACTTGTTACCAATACCATTATTTCAAAACTCCTTTCAATCTTTATCTGTTATGCTTTATGCGTTAAATACGCTCTTTCCGCCGACGGTGACATTCTTGATTTTCGCCATGTCACCAATGCTTTCGGCGGGGTTGCCGTCGATAAGCAGGAAGTCTGCGTATCTGCCCGGCTCGATTATGCCGGTGTCTTTGAGGGCATAGCTGTCTGCCGTGATGCCGGTTGCGCCCGCGATAATCTCAAGCGGTGTCAGCCCCGCGGCGTTCATCAGCTCCATCTCGCGGTGAAGCCCACTGCCGAACTTGACCCAAGGCAGGAAAATAATGTTGCTCGCATCTGTACCCACCATCAGCGGCACGCCCGCCTCGTGTAGCATCTGCACGCAGTTGACGGAATTTTGATAGTCCTGCTTTTTGTAGCCGTATATGGGAATGTCCGCAAAGCCTTTCATCATCGCCAGTGTCGGAACACACGGTGCGCCATGCGCGGCGATTTTGTCCACCATGTCCGCCGTCATAGTGGCTTCAAGCGGCACATGCACGTGAATGTCCACGCCCGCCTCAATGGCAACCTCCATTGCCGGCACCGACACTGCGTGGCATGCGACGAGCTTGCCGTGCTTGTGGGATTCCTTCACGATGTCCATCACCACATCGTCGCGGATGATGGTCTTTGCCATCATGGGCTTGTGTTCGATGATTATCTTGATGTAGTCTGCGCCGTTTGCAATTTCGGTCTCTACAAATTCCTTCGCGTCCGTCACGAAGCCCAGTGCGCGGTTATACGTGGAGTAAACTCGCGCTTCGCCGGTTTTGCGGATAGCCGACGGTGACTGAATGGACATTGCTCCGGTAACGCCGTGCTTGATATTGGCGCGTACATTCCGCATCTGTGTGACGTGGCAGTGTCCGTCAATGAGACCCGGCATCATGAACGCGCCCTTCGCGTCAATAATCTGCTCTGCCTCGCACTCAGCCGCAAAACGCGCTCCCTCAATGAAAACTGTTGTCTTGTCGCTCAACTCTTTTCCGTTGAAAAGGCGCACATTGGTAATTGCTTTTGTTCCCGGCATATTAAAATCTCCTTTCCCGGTGTGTATGTTTTACACTGTGTTTATTTTATAACAATCATGTGTTTTTGTCTTTATACCGGGAACGAGAATTGCAAAGTGTATTTTTCTTGCTTTTTTGTGATGAAAGCACTATACTGAAAGCGAAAAACGGGGGTGTGCGGCATGAAGCTGAATCTATGGGTGATTGCGGATCAATTGCGTGATTTCTCCGCTGTTTCGAGCATTGCGGGGGCTTCGGCGGATATTGAGGGCATGCGCGTGGCAAGCGGCGGCGCAAATGAGCTTGAAACGCGATATGTGTATTTGTACTCAAAGCCCGATGGCATACACCTGTTGCACGGCGAGGACGAGTTATATTTGCCGGGAGCGGACGCGGGGAGCGTGATGAACGTGATTTTGGGTATGTTTGAGGCGTTCAACGCGTGGGAGTCACAGCTGAAAGAGTTTTCAGCCGAGCGGGACTTGGCGGGGATATTGAATCACGGCGGCGAGCTTTTGGAAAATCCGATGATCCTCTCGGACGCGTCCGGAAGCGTGCTTGCCATGAGCGGGCGGTTTTATGCCGAGGATATAAACCCCTATTGGGTTACTGCCAGAGACACCGGTCACATTCCCCTCGAGGTGCTGAGTGCGCCCATGTATGACGAGCGCAACCGCCTCCACTCATGGAACGACACGCCGACCCTTTTCCACACGCAGGACGGAAATCGGCTGATAGGCTCGTATATCTCAGTGGGCGGCAGACGCGTCGCGGGACTCGGTCTGTGGGAACATTCAAGACCTATCAGACCAGGCGATATACTTCTGTTTGCCGCCTTGTGCGGCGCGGTTGCCTCTGCCATGCAGGAAAAGGAGAGCGAGAGTACCGACCGCGCGGTGACGGACATATTCCGCGACATTTTGGATGGGAAAAAGATAGATAAGGGGCTTCTTTCGCGCATCGAAATTGCTTGTAAAACGCCATGGCGTCTCGTGCTTATCGCAAATCCTTTCCGTGCCGACAGTATATACAAGCAAAGCCTTCTACACCGCTTGGAGCTTTACCCTCGCCCCAACCTTGCGTTTATTTATGAAAATCATGTGCTTGCACTCATCTCGGAAAAGGACGCGGAAAGGCTTGCAAGCTCGGTTTCAAGCGAAAACGGCAAGCTATATTACCAAATTGTCCTCTCCCTTCCGTTTGAGGAGCTTGCCGATATGCCGGTGCGTTATCACCAGTGCGTTTACGCCATACAGCAGACGCATGAACAGCCGGGAGTATACCGGGGGGAGGATTATTGCCTTTCTTATCTCATCTCCCGCTTCGCCTTGCTGAATAAGGAGCAAAATCTTGCTCACCCAGCTCTGGCGGTACTCCGCCGCCATGACATGGAGAAAAACACCGAGTATTACAAAACGCTCTTTGTCTATCTCCTGCACGAAAGAAGCATTCTCCTCGGTGCGGCCGAGTTACACATTCATAAAAACTCTTTCCTGTATAGAATTCAAAAAATCCGCGAAATGATAGACGCGGATTTGGATGACCCTCAAGAGCGCAGTTACCTCTTGATCTCGTTTTATATAGACCAAATGCAATGATTCTCGCTTAAATAAAGCGGCGGTATAAATCACGATTCGATCATGGTTTATACCGCCGCTTTTTGTTTTCATATACCTGCCGAGTCGGCGTTCGTCCTTATTAAGTGACCCTCCTGTATCGCCGCGAGCGTGGCAATTGCACATACTGCACTTCCGCTATATGTCACATCTTAAAGGGGAAGTGTCAACGGAAGCAAAAACAGCAACAGTCCAGAGAGCTTGTTCAAAACGGTGTGCAAAACCACAAGCTTTTTTCGCACTACGAAGCCGGAAATGATGTTTATAAGCTTGATCAGCGCGATGATACCCGTCCATATCAGAAGAAATGCGGGCAAATCAATTATGGGTAGCAGCTTTATAAGGCAGACGGCGGTGAACACAAAATCCACCACGGTATCCGTCTTCTCGCCGACCTCGCTTGCCGTACCTGTTTTCCGCGCTACATAGCCGTCCAACATATCCATCAAGCCCGCAATTGAATACAAGCCGAGAAAGGGGAGATAAAGAGCGGGCGAGAAGAGCAAAAGCAGAGCCAATCCAATCCGGCTGAGTGTCAATATGTTTGCCATTGTTTCACGTCCATAATAAATTCCTGTACCTCACTGCCAAACTCAATAGTCACCCGCCTCGGTAGAAAACCGAGCTTTAGATAAAAGCCTCTTGCGGCAACGCCCTGTGGCACATCGTCACGATAGGTGGTGACGGTGATAGGCTTTCCTTTGCTAATATGCGGCAGGATAAAGCGGAATACTTTCTCCGCTATGCGCCTTAGCCATTACCCCGGTAAGCGTAGTTGCGGATACATAAAAGGACTGTTGCAAGGTTTGTCCTTGCAACAGTCCTTATCATACTATCAATTTGTTTTTACCCGATTATGCGGCGGGCTTCGTAGCCACGAGAGACGTAGTAGCCCGCGAGGCTCGATATTATAACGCCGGTGGTCGAGTTGGAGGCGTGGACGAATTGTCCGTTGCCTATGTATATTCCGACGTGACCGATATAGCTACTGCCGGAATAGAAGCAGAGTATATCACCCGGGGTAAGCTCGGAGGGCTCAACATGTCGTCCGTTTTTTGCCTGGTCGGCGGCTACGCGATTGAGCGTGTAGCCGAACTGCTTGTACACATACTGCACCAAACCCGAACAGTCAAAGCCGGTGTCGGGCGATGTGCCGCCCCAACGGTAATTGTAGCCGACGAATTGGCAGGCGTAGTTTGCAATGTCCTGTCCTGCGGCGGAGCTTGACGGTGTCTGCGTCGCGCCGCCGTTAGAGGCGGAATTGTCGACATCTGTTCCGGAACTTTCGTTGCCGGCGGAATAACTGCCCTCGCGCACATAGCTTGCGTAGACATAGCCTGTTTGACCGTTTTCGGCGATCACCTGCGCCCAGCCGTTTTGAGATGCGACGAGTTTAACGGTGTTGCCGTAGAAAAACTCGCCGAGTATAGCCGCCGTCATAGACGGTGAAGAGCGGAAGCGGACATTGTTGCCGATTATATACGCCTCGGTGTACTGCACCGGGGTCGGCGTCGGGGTAGGTGTGGGTTCGACGGTGGGCGTGGGGGTTTCAGCTGGAGCGGGCGTGACCTGTGTCGTGCCGCTTATAGTTCCGGATGCACCCGAGCCGCCGCCTACGGTCAGACCGCCGAAGCTTGCCTGATCCATTACGATGACATAGCTTGCATTCACATAGCCCAACACTCCGTCAATAACGCACTGATACCAGCCGTTACCCGCATCTGCGGTCACGGCGACAGTCTTACCCGTGTGGTATGTGCCGAGAATGGAGTGGTTCGTACCCGGACCTGAGCGGAAGCGAACGTAAGTTCCGTTTATGTAGCCGCTCTTGCCGGCACTTGCCGACGGTGTCTGTACGGGAGCGGGAGCCGCGGTGGGTATGGGGGTCAACACCGGGGCTTCCGTCGCACTCGGACTGGGAAGAATGGGGGCGGGTGTTGCCGTTGCGATAGGGGTGACAGTCGCGGCAGGTGTAAAGGTCACATCGGGGGTCAGTGTCCCTTCGTTCGGCTGTGGTATGCCGAAGCCGGGTGCGACTGTCGCGGCAGGTGTGAAATCGGGTGCCGTGAAGCCGCTACCGGAGCTGTTGTTGCTCCCGGTACTCTGCGTAGGCAATGAGCCTGTAGTGATATATTGCGAGTAGATGTAACCGAGCTGTCCGTCAATCACACATGCGGTCCACCCATCACCGGAGCCTATCGTCCTCACGGTCTTGCCGCGGTTATATTCACCGAGTACCGAGTATTCCGAACCCGGACCGGAGCGAAAGCGGACATACATCGCGTTGATGTAAGCGTCCGTGGCTTCAACGGCGGGGGTGTAGGAGAGCGAACTGTCGGGGGTTACGGTGTCTGCGGGGGCAAACTCCGGTGTAAACGCAGGTGTCGTGACCGCGCCGCTTCCGTCGAGACTGAGGTATGACGAGGAGATAAACCCTGTCTCACCGCCGACCTCCACCGCATACCAGTTGCCGTTTGAACGGTCGGTCACGGTGACAGGGGTGTTGCGCGAGAGGGTGGTCACTACATAATAAAATGTACCCGGGCCTGCTCGCATGTTGACGCTGTTGCCTGTGACAACTGCCGTTTCGGCGTATGCCGGTGCGACGAGCATCGAGCATATCGCAAGTGAGGCGGCAAGCGTCCTTATTAATTTCTTGCACATTCAAAACAGATCCTTTTTCTTTATTAGGGCGCACGAAAAACTCGCGTCTGCGACACGCGGCGGAAACACCGCACCTCGCTTGACCCTTGTGGAAACGCCGAGCAAATCGGTGTCGGCATTCGCAGAAGCTCCGACAGCTACCGCGTTAGTCTCAAATCCCGGGAACAATATCTCGTCCCCGAAACCTCTGACCGCGATCTGCGTCAAAAACTCTTGTCGATTGCCCCTGCCGTTTTGCTTATCGCTTCCTTATCTGGAGGAAAGTGCGCGATCGAGCCACACTGCGGCAACATCTATTGCAAGGTAAAGGCTGTCCTTTTCGCTCTTTTTCACCACGCGATCTCTTGATTTGATCGACGGGTCGGTCAGCTGAAGCTGAACGGATACCTTGCTCGGCACGTCAAGGTCGTTGACCTTTTTCGATTCGAGGATTTGCAACATGACAATGTACTTGTCCGCAAAACTGCCGTAATAGATGATGCTGTCTTTCCTTTGGAGGGGATGCCCCTTATACTCCAATGTTTTAGCCATAATAGAACCTCCAGTTTTGTAACTAAAATGTAACACAATGAATTAAAATTGTCAACAGGAAAAGCTTGGTCAAAAAGAGCTTTTATTGCGCGGGAAGAGGGTGCGTATCAGCCGAGATAGCTTGTGCCTCCCCAGCCGATGCCGCCCCAATCATCATTGCCGGTGTTGCCCCAGTCGGTGGTGGAATTATCCGTACCCCAGCCGTTGTTGCTCATCCACTGGTCGGCGATGGAGCTGTCATCGTCCGT
>CAZBYU010000050.1:0-7968 GCA_964496235.1 uncultured Oscillospiraceae bacterium
CCTGCATGACCTGACCGTCCATCTCAAAGGTAACGCCGTTTCTGAAATCGCCTGCAGTGATCATAATAGGATCCTCCTATATCGTATATAGATATTTTATATTAAGTTAGCCTTGTTATTTTACAGTATATAAGCCTTTTTTGCAATAGCTTTTTCTCAAATTTACGAAAAGTCGGGAAAGATTAACGGTTATTGAGGATAATAAGCTCGTTTTTCGGTGCTTTTGTGATGACCTCCGCCTCATTTTCGCGCAGGATCATCACGTCTTCGATGCGAACGCCGAACTTTCCGGGGAGATATATACCCGGCTCGGCACTTACGACCGCGCCGACGGGCATAATGTCCTTCCCACGGGGGTTGGCGTTCGGCCATTCGTGAATATCGAGACCGAGGGAGTGACCGAAGCCGTGTCCGAAATACTCGCCATAGCCCGCCGCGCTTATCACGTCACGCGCCGCCTTGTCGATCTCACACCCGGGTATGCCCGCACGCGCAACGGCGATACCCGAAAGCTGAGCCTTGAGTACGGTGGAGTAGATGTTCTTCATCTCGTCCGTGGCGTGACCCACGGCGACGGTACGCGTCATGTCGGAGCAGTAGCCGTCCTTTAAGCAACCGAAGTCCATTGTGATAAAATCACCCTCGGCGACTATTTCGTCACCCGGTACGCCGTGCGGCATACTGGTTTTCTTGCCGGTGACGACGATGGGGTCAAAGGAATTGCCCTCCGCGCCATGGCGAAGCATGCGATATACAAGCTCTGCGGCGATCTCGCGCTCGCTCATGCCCGGACGGATAAGGGGCAGGGTGTCTGCCAGTGCCGCCTCGGATATTGCCTGTGCCTGACGCATGGAGGCAAGCTCGTCCTCGTTTTTCGCACTGCGAAGGGTCTTGAATATTGCCTGTGCGTTTTCAAGCTTTAAGCCGAGCGCGTCTTCGTAGCGGACAAACTCCGCATGGGCAAGCCCGTCTTCCTCTGCGCCGAGCTTTTTGATATGCTCTTGCGCGACTATATCCTTTATATGCTCCGTCAGTCCCTTGCCGCCGTCGAACATCACGACCTCGGCAAAATCCCCGGCGGCTTTTTCGGCGGCCTCAATGTAGCGAGAGTCCGTCAAAAGCCACGCGCCGGAGCGGGCGACGATGACCGCGCCGTCTGTGAACGGAAAGCCGAGAGCGTAACGCTGGTTCTTCTCGCCGATTATCAAAACGGCGTCGAGAGAGCGTTCGGCAAGTTGCTGTTGAATGCTTTTGATGTTGTTCATATACCTGTTTCCTCCGATGTGGGTTTTGAAAAGCTTACCGTGAAGCGAGAACCCTGCGGCTTGTTCGCGCCGACGATGATCGTGCCGCCGTAAAGCTGAACTGCGTCATGCACTATGCTAAGCCCCAAGCCGCTGCCGCCGGCTTCACGGGAACGGGCCTTGTCGACCCTGTAAAAGCGCGAAAAGATGTTGAAGCGATCCTCTTCGGGAATGCCGATGCCGGTGTCCTCGACGGTGACGGTGATGCGGGCATCATCCGACGCGACCTTGATAAGCACACTACCGCCTTCAACATTGTATTTTATCGCGTTTTCAACCAAATTGAAAATTATGTGGAACATATCGTCCACCGTTGCCATCACGACACAGCCGTCGGCGAGATCGCCTGTCATTTTGACGTGTCTCTCGTCGGCCAGAGGACGAAGCAGAACCATCGCGTCCACCGCAACCTGCTTTACGTCGACAGGCTCACAGTCAAAGCGGACATCGTCGTCCATGCGGCTAAGCTCCAGAAGCTTTTCGGTCGTTCTCTGTAAACGCTCCGCCTCCTGACCGATGTCTGTGACGAACTCCCGCACGGTGCTTGCGTTCATGTTCTCGCTTTGCACTATGCTGTCGGACAACAGGCGAATGGACGCCAGCGGGGTTTTAAGCTCATGCGACGCGTCGGAAACGAAGCGGCGGCGTTGCCGCTCGGTAGTCTCCAAACGCTCGGTCAGGACGTTGAACTCCTCTCCAAGCTCCGTTATCTCGTCGTTGCCGCGTGTGGCGAGGCGATATCCGTAATCGCCGGAGGCGACTATACGCATAGACTCCACAAGCTCGTGAATGCGCCGCAAAAGCACGCTGGAAAACAGCGCGGCAATCAGAAGCGCGGTACACGCCACGATGACTGATGACATGCGGATTCGCCCCTGCATGGTTTTTATCATCTCCGCGCGTTCCGCGTCATGCTCGCGGATATACACAGCTCCTACGGTCACGCCCTGATTCGTCATGGGCATGGCAAAGCAGCTGGAAAACGCGTCATCTGCAAATAGCGAACGGAAAACCGTGTTCCCGGCGAGTGCGCGGGCGATGTCGGCGCGTTCATCGGTGGTGTCTGTGCTGTTTCCGTCATCATACAGCACCTCGCCCCCGGCATCGACCACAACGGTGCGGGCAAAGCCGCTTATGTCCAAAAGCGACAGCACGTCGCTTATGCTCTCGCGGGTCGGCGCGTCCAGATTTGCCAGAGATGATGCCATCACAGTCGCCTGACTGCCGAGGGAACGGCGTTTTTCTTCAAATATCCTGTCGCGCGAGGAGGTGATGGGGAAGGTGTTCAGCATTATAAGCAGTATCACCAGCAAAACCGCCGTAAACAGCATGAACTGCACGCGCAGGCTACGCATATTTCCCCGCCTCATTCGGCAAAGTAGTAGCCCACACCCCACTTGGTGATGATGAGTTGTGGATTGGCTGGGTCAAGCTCCAGCTTTTCACGGAGACGGCGGATATGAACGTCCACTGTGCGCGTATCGCCCTGATAATCATAGCCCCATACGAGGTCGAGCAGGTTTTCACGCGAATAGACGCGTCCGGGGTTCTTCATCAAAAACACGATGAGGTCAAATTCCTTTACCGTCAGCTCAACCGTCTCTCCGCATTTTTCGACGCGGCGTCGTTCTTCGTCGACGGTGATGTGTCCGCGTGTGAGCGAGGAGGAGAGGGGAGTGACCTCCGGAGCGGCGATGGATGCGCGGCGCAAAAGTGCGCGTACACGCGCTTTAAGCTCCAATATATCAAAGGGCTTGGTGAGATAATCGTCCGCGCCGGACTCAAAGCCCATTAAAAGATCCGCCTTCTCGCTACGCGCCGTGAGCATGATGACAGGCACGGTGGAAAAAGAACGTATCTCCTGACAGGCTTGAAGCCCGTCCTTTATCGGCATCATAAGATCGAGAATGATGAGGTCGTATTCCCCTGTGCGTGCCGCCTCCACGGCGGCCTCGCCGTCATAGCGGGCATCGACGATATACCCCTCGTTTTCGAGATTGAATTTTATTCCCTTGACAAGCAAACGCTCGTCATCGACAACCAGTATTTTCACGAAAAGCCTCCTTAAAACGGCGGGAATCCCCCACCGACGCTCCACCGTCAATTATTTTTTGTTGCAATTTCGGCGATTTAACCTTATAATATACTTTATGCTTGAATGGAGAGTGCGGCAAAACCGGCAGGTGTTCGACTCTCGTCCGCCTATATATACTCTACCACATTCCGAGGAAAAACGGGAGAGCAAAATGAAAAAAATTAAAATTTTACCTCTTATTCTTATATTATGCCTGTCCATGTGTGCTCTCGCGCCGTCGGCATATGCCGTGGAAGAACCTCAGCTTTCCGCAAAGGCGGTGCTTTTGGCGGATTTGAACTCCGGCGAGGTCTTGTACGAGCTTAACGCCGATGAGCAGCGTTCACCTGCGAGCCTGACAAAGATAATGACCGGGCTTCTGGCGGTGGAGGCGATAGAAAGCGGTCAGTGCCATATGGACGATATTATCACCGTCGGCGCGGACGCATGGCAGGGCTTGGGCGAGGACGCGAGCAACTCCAACATTCAGCCGGGCGAGATGATGACGTATAAGGACGTGCTGTACTGTGCGCTTATGCACTCGGCAAACGAGGCGTGCAATGTACTCGCCACGTACATATCCGGCAGTATCTCCGCGTTCGTAGACCTGATGAACACCCGCGCGGCGGAGCTTGGCGCGGTGAACACCCACTTTCTCGACACGAACGGTCTTTCCAATGACGGACATTATACCACCGCGCGTGACCTTTATATAATCACCAAGGAGGCTGTCAGCCACCCGGACTTTCTCGCCATCTGCGACTGTGATTACTATAAGACTCAGCCCACAAACAAGAGCGAGGCACGAGAGTTCTATAACTCCAACGCCCTCATCTCCAACGGCGGCTACTACGCGGCAATGTCCATGCAAAATAACGGACATGACTACCTCTATGAGGGTGCGTCCGGCGTAAAGACCGGGTACACCCGCGCGGCGGGGTACTGCCTCATCTCCACGGCACAGCGCGGCGATATACGTCTGCTGGCGGTCGTACTCGGCTGTGGGGGCGAGCTGAACACGCAGGAGATGGAGTTCGGTAATTTCACGAACACCATTGACCTTTACGACTGGTGCTTTGATAATTTCTCTTACCGCACGCTTGTGTCTGCGTCGCAGTTTTCCGAAAAGGTGACGGCGCGTCTGGCAGAGGGTGACGGTGCGGTGCTACTTCGCCCGACGGAGGATGTACGCGCTCTCTTGCCGAATGATATAGACGACGCGTCCATCACCACCGAGGTGACGGTGTTTGAAGAAAAGCTTGTCGCGCCCATCGAGGCGGGAACGGTACTGGGCGAGGTGCATATCATAGCCGACGGCGTAGACTACGGCTCCGTTAAGCTCGTCAACCCCAACGCGGTGGAGCTTTCCAAGAGCGAGCTTATAAAGACACAGCTCAAGGCGTTCTTCTCCAAGGGCTGGGTGATAACGCTCATCATCGTGGTGGTTCTGCTTGCGGCGGTTTATCTGGTGCTTGTGGCGCGTTACCGCGCACTGCGCCGCCGCCATCTGGCGGAGCGTAGACGCGCCGAGGCGGAACGCCGCCGCGAATACCAGAGACGCGAGCTTGAACGCAGAAGAGAGTATGAGCGGCATCAGCGCGTCGAGACTACCCGCGTGGAGTATGACGACACCGAGGACGTGTACGACCCCTATGCGGCTCGCTACGCCGTCGATGACGATTACGCCGAGGAGGAGTACGATGACGGCTATGCCGAGCGGGAGTACACCGAGAATTATGACGACGAAGGTCAATACTACGACGACGGCTATGATGAAGAGTATGCCGACGGCTACGGCGGGTATAACGGCGAGTATGCCGATTATTACGACGATGAGCCGCGCACAGACCCCGCGGATATAGACGAGCTTTTCCGCAGGTACGATGATTACTGATATAATCAACAACCAAATAGCAAATAGAAACTTCCGGAGACTGTTGCAAGATAGTTTTGCAACAG
This sequence comes from uncultured Oscillospiraceae bacterium, assembly GCA_964496235.1. GTDB lineage: Bacteria > Bacillota > Clostridia > Oscillospirales > Oscillospiraceae > Limivicinus. The sequence continues at coordinate 5,338 of CAZBYU010000050.1, forward strand.
TCTCTTTGTATATAGTGTAATCGTGCCGATCCGACCGAGCAGTCACGCTTTTGATTTTATATGACAGTCAGGCACATTGCGGCATGTGAGCGAATACGCGCTCTTGCTTTATAAATCCCCTCTGCAATACCCTGTTTTCTTAACGGCATATTAACAAGAGTATATGTTATAATATCCCTTGTAAAGATTTTTACGCCCGAACGTGAGGTGCGGGCATACTGCGCTGTGAGCGCAGGTAAAGGAGTGACGGCAGATATCAAGCTGTTGAAATGTATAACAAAAAAGCTCGGTGAATACTTTCCGCTGTCGATGCGCGGGTGGGTGGTGTATCTGTTCGCGATACTGATGGCATGTGGGTTGTCGACTATTTTGCAGTCGGCGGCGATGACTGATGTGTATGTGCCGTTGCTGTTTGTGCTGGCTGTGCTTATCACGGCGATGATGACCGACGGGTATTTTTACGGTGTGCTTGCTTCTGTGACGAGCGTATTCGCCGTAAACTGGGCATTTACCTACCCCTATATGGAGGTCAACTTCTCTATTTACGGCTACCCTTTGACCTTTTTGACGATGCTGACGGTGTCGCTCGCGGTGTCGACGCTGACGTCGCGCTTGAAGGAGCAGGAGAGAATAAAGGCCGAGAGCGACAGAGAGAAAATGCGCGCAAATCTCCTGCGCGCGGTGTCGCACGATCTGCGTACTCCGCTCACCTCGATAAGCGGGAATATCGGCGTGGTACTCGACGAGGGGAGAAGCCTGCCGCAGGAGCAGTGCATCGAGCTGTTGACAGACGCAAAGGACGACGCGGAATGGCTTAGGCGCATGGTGGAAAACCTACTGAGCATAACGCGCATGACGGACGACCATATGGGAACGCTCAACATGCAGGACGAAATGCTCGAAGAGGTCATCAGCGAGACGGTGGTCAACTTCAAAAAGCATTATCCGAACGTGGCGGTGTCGGTCAGTGTGCCGGAGACGCTGTTTTTCGTGAAGATGGATGCAATGCTCATTGAGCAGGTGCTGTTAAACCTCATGGATAACGCCGCAGTACACGGCGGAAAAACCACGCAGGTGGATATCCACGTCACGACTTGTGGCGGCTATGCCCGGGTTGCCGTAAGGGACAACGGCAACGGCATAAACCGAAAGATAATGGATCATCTTTTCGACGGGTCACTGCCGTTTTCCGGCATGAACGGATCGGACAGCTCACGCCAAATGGGGATAGGACTATCGGTGTGTAAAACCATTGTCAAGGCACACGGCGGAGAGATCTCTGCCGCAAACCGCCCCGAGGGCGGCGCGGAATTTACATTTACTTTACCGTTGGGAAAGGGATACGATTATGAACATTAAAGACAAGGTGCTTGTAGTAGAGGACGAAAAGAGCATTTCCGGCTTTATCCGCGCGATTTTGACCTCGAACGGCTATGACGTTATCATTGCCCGCTCCGGCAGTGAGGCGTTTTCCATGATAAGCTCGCATTGCCCGGACATAGTTGTTTTGGATTTGGGCTTGCCTGATATGGACGGAATGGATATAATAGAAAGTGTAAGACAGTGGACGCAGCTGCCCATAATCGTGGTGTCCGCGCGTACCCATGAGCGCGACAAGGTCACGGCTCTCGACAAGGGTGCGGACGATTATATCACCAAGCCCTTCGGCGCGGCGGAGCTTTTGGCGCGTGTGCGTGTGGCGATCCGCCATACCCGCGCAGGTCTTGCCAACGAGACTCTTGCCTCCTCCGGCAAGTTCACCGCCGGAGACCTCACCATCGACTATGACAAGCACCAGGTGCTTATCTGCGGGGAGAACGCACGTCTGACGCAAAACGAGTATAAAATAGTGGCACTACTGGGCAAATGCTCCGGCAAGGTGCTGACATATGATTTCATAATGAAAGAGCTGTGGGGTCCGCAGAGCAAGGGCAGTAACCAGATTCTGCGCGTTAACATGGCCAACATCCGCCGCAAGATAGAGAAAAACCCAGCCGAGCCGCAGTACATATTCACCGAGGTCGGCGTGGGCTATCGCATGCTTGAGGGCGATTGATAACACATATTAATTCAAGGAGGCTCATTGACTAGATGCATCTACCTCAGCTTATTTCCGACCTCGCTCTCATGCTTTTAACGGCGGGCGTGGTCACCATCGTGTTCAGAAAGCTCAACCAACCGGTCGTTCTCGGCTATATTCTCGCGGGCTTTCTGATAGGACCGTACATGCCGTTTTTCTTCACCGTGGCGGACAAAGCGTCGATAAGCACGTGGAGCGAGATAGGCATAATCATACTCATGTTCTCTCTGGGGCTTGAGTTTAATCTGCATAAGCTTGTGCAGGTCGGCGGCACGGGGGTGATCACGGCGTTCACCGAGGTCGGCGGTATGTTGCTTGTGGGCTATGCCACGGGTCAGCTACTCGGCTGGGGGATAATGGACAGCGTGTTTCTCGGCGGTATGCTGTCAATGAGTTCGACGACCATAATAATAAAGGCGTTTGACGAGCTGGGAGTGACAAAGAAAAACTTTGCCCAGCTTGTGTTCGGCACATTGGTGATTGAGGACATCGCGGGTATATTCATGATGATAATCCTCTCCACCGTGTCCGTCAGCCAAAGCATCTCCGGC
>CAZBYU010000051.1:0-7777 GCA_964496235.1 uncultured Oscillospiraceae bacterium
GGTTTGGGCTATGGCGTGGCATTGACACAATCAACTTGGTGTCAGGTGCAATTGAAACCCGCCCGGAAGATGCGTGCGAAGTCAAGCTTTCCGAATTGTTCTCCGATGACTTCTCGCAAGATCAGCTGTCAACTTTCCCTCTGTTTGACGGTGCTGTTGTCGGTGGAGTGTCCAATGGTAAAGCTTCGACCGCAGATTATATAGCCGACCTACTGTCTGCACTGAAGAAATTGCCAAATAGACAATGTCAGACCAGCGAAGTATAAAGGCATAAAAGGAAACCCTCTTCAGAAAAATTTTCACCCGGCTTATATCATCAATACTCTAATATCTTTGCCAAGCAGTACATGACAATGAAAATGCACGTAGACTGAGCGAGGAGAAGTAGGCACCAATGCCTCGCTAAGTCTACATGCTTCACTTTGTTTTTCAGATGTGTTTTTATTTCTAACCGTTAAGCCCGCACAGGACTTTATTCCAGATGCAATCCGCTCTTACACCTACATTCCTTTGCCGAGGCGGATAAGCTCGGCGGTGCGGCGGGAGGCAGAAACTATATTCTTTTCCGTTTCGCTCATGGCTTCATCAAGCGAACACACGCGGCTGACAGCCGCGACGAGGGCATCCACACCGCAGGAATAAAGTTGCTCCGCGCCCTCTGCTATCGCGCCGCCGAGGGCAACAACGGAAACGTTTTTTATGCTCTTGCTGCGCTTTGCAACGCCGCAGGGTACTTTGCCGTACGCGCTTTGTGCGTCAAGCCGCCCTTCGCCGGTGATAACAAGGTCTGCATTCCCCACATGTGCGTCAAAACCGATGGTATCGAGTACGAGCTCAATACCGGGCTTGACAGAGGTCTTGAAAAACGCCATGAACACACAGCCCAAGCCGCCCGCCGCGCCCGAACCCGGGCGCGATGCGGCATCTGAGCCGAACTGCTCTTTGAGTATACGTCCGTAATTGGCAAGTGCCGAGTCCAGCACACTCACCTGCTCAGGGCTTGCGCCCTTTTGCGGTCCGAATATATATGCCGCACCCTCTTTGCCGCACAACACGTTTTTCACATCGCAGGCAAGAACAAACTCGCACTGCGTCGCCTCGGGCATAAGAGCGGAAACATCTATCGCAGCAAGGCGGGCAAGCTCCGCACCGCCGTCACGCAAAGGTTCACCGTCACTATCGAGAAAGCGCAGACCGAGTGCGCGGGCAAGACCCATACCGCCGTCGGTCGTGGCAGAGCCGCCGAGACCGATTATCATTCTGCGAACGCCGTTTTCAAGCGCGTGACGGATAAGAAGCCCTGTACCGTAGGTGGAGGCACGGAGTGCGTCACGCTCTTCGGCGGTAACAAGTGTGATGCCGGAGGCCGCGGCAGTCTCGACAACGGCTGTACCGTCAGGCAACACGCCATATGCGGCGCGGATCGGACGCCCCAGAGGGTCAAAGGTGTCGACACGGACAAGCCGACCGTTCGTTGCGGCAACAAGCGAGTCCACCGTACCCTCACCGCCGTCGGCAATGGGCAAAAGCGTATAAACGGCGTCGGGAAAAACCTCCGCCACGCCGCAGCGAATATACTCCGCTGCCTCACGTGCCGAACAGCTTCCCTTAAACGAATCAGGTGCTATGATTATATTCATGGCAGTACCTCAAAAAACCAATATTACAGCATGGACGAGCCGCCGGTGACTATCCAGCAGGCAAGCGACGCGACCGTCAGTGCGCCGGTATAGACATTACCGGTACGGCGATAGATATACGTGCAAAGAACACTGAAGACAATGACCTGCGGGGCAAAGAGAATGAGCAGAGACATGAAGGGTCCGCCGAAGGTGGAGCTGAAGAGGAGATCCGCGCCGGGACCTATGCCGGCAAAGAACGGGATATACTCAATCAGCACTATTATCAATATGCCGCCCACCATCATAAGCGCGTTGCGCCACCAGTTGCCGAGGAAGCCGACAAAGCCGGGACGATACGTTGCCTCGCAACGTGCCGACGCCATGATCTTGCTGTTATTGAGTATGAAAAACAGCGCGAACACCGGGATATATACGAAAAACTGCCCGAAGCGGGTGAGATCGAAGGTCTTGAAAAACGGCCATATGATACGGAAGTCAAGCATGAAAAGCTTTTCGCAAAGGGCAAGCACGGCGTACATCACGCCCAGCATGCACAGCACAAGCACCGCACTGCGCCCGAGAAGCCCCCAGCCAGGTTTATCCGGCGCGTCGGCAGTGCCAAGCCCCATACTGTGCCAGCCGTCGGTTGCGCCGAGCTTCTTGTTCTTTTTGTATCCGGGGATAGTAGTGGCAAGCATGATGATTATGAGCAGGAGATACCAGCTCAAAAAGCCGTTGCCTATCGTCATGCGGAAAACATTCTCCGGCAGAGGCAAAAGCCCATGACCGAGCTGAGTCATAAACGGATATGTGGTGGCGGCGATAAGCATGGTGATAATCGCGCCCTTCCACCACTTTTTATTTGTCTTCACACCACTTTCGGAGGGGAGAGGCTGTGCCACCGTGGCAAAGAACGGCAGAGTAAGTAAAAGCTCCATAGTGGCGATGAGAGACGCGACCGCACATAGCATGGCAACAAAGACAAGAGCCTCCTTCGTCATGGCAACCTGGTCATCGGGTGAGATCGTGAGGTCAAGTCCGATCGCGGAATTAAGCCACGTGAGTGCCGTGGCTATTCCGTGGGCATTGTGCGTGGTGAGGCGATGGTTAGTGTTCAAAAGCTCCATTCGGCGGGCAGTACCGTCGGCAAAGTCTCCGTAGGTGGTGTCCCACTCCGCCTCATCGGCGGTGCAACCGAGAAACTCGGTACGCAGATCGCTTTTGAGAAGCTCATCGTTTACGAAATTCTTATAATCGCGGAAATAGCTGAATTCATCATACTTTGCCTGCAAAAGGAGGACATTGTTGAACTTGATGTTCTCGGAATCATACGCGCTGTCGCGGAAAAGCTCGCCGCACTGCAAAACGACTGCTTTGGGTGCTATATCCGTGCCGCTGAAATCCGCCGCAACAGACCATGACGACCAAGTACCCATGGAATGCCCGCTCACGGCAAGTCTTGCGGAATCGACATTGTCCATGGCGGCAAGGAGTGCGTAAGCATAGCTTCCGCCGCAAGAGCTGTCGGTTATGCTGTTGCCGTCGCCATCGGTGGTATAATGCTCGTCAAAAAAGCTGAGGTTGGAAAAGTTCATCATGACGCGATAGCGGGTCGCGCCGCCGGCTGACTTAAAAGTACCGTCCGCCTCGCTGTCCTCGCCGTAATTGACGGTGACTTTGTGGTTTACATAACCCCTGTTGATAAGTCCGGCGGTGCTTGCACCGTGACCGTATTCGTCAAGACACAGCACGACCGCACCGCGACGGGCAAGCTCAATGGCATATGCCGCGCAGGTCTCATGGTCATTCTGATACCCGTGCAAAAGCAGAACGCCGGGGGCTTTATTATCCGCCGTAGCTGTTATCGGTGTATAGAGCTTATACATGAGGTTGCCGACATCGGTTTCGATCCAGCCCTCAGTGACATCAATAGTGCCGTGTCCGCATTGAATTACATTTGCAAATGACATACACACAAACACCGAGATCAACAAGATCGCCAGTAGCGTGGCGGCTTTTTTACGTGTTTTTTGCATTCTGTTTTCTCTCCTTTATATATAATTACGCGAACAGTATAGCCGTTGCAATCAGAAGCTGACCGAAGTAATAGGTCAAAAGGTTTATCGCACGCAGGGGTTTTATCTTCTTGCCGAAGCTGTAATAGATCATGATAAAGTCGCTGACAACGAATAACAATGCCCCTATCGCGAACAACACCGTCAGCGCGGCAACGCCGGATTTAACGAGCAACACGGCGGCACAGGAGAACATGGCAATGACAACGACAAGATAGACATACCCGAATAACTTCAAGCCTTTGCTCGGCGCGGTAATGCGACGCATGAGCGGCGGGATCGCCACAACGGACAGCACCGCCGTCAGCACTGCGGCAAGAAGCACAATGCCGGTATTTGCCGCGATGAGCGCAGCGATGTAGAGAAAATGACCGCTGAGAAAAGCGAGAATGCCGAGGGCAAACACCTTCATGGACACGTCTTTTCCGACAACATTACGCAGATTCAGCAAAACGTCGCCCACAAGACCGAGCGCAAGCCCGATGACAATGAGCCGCCCGAAGCTCGTTCCGTTCGCGGCAAAGCACAACACGCCCAGCAACACAAAAAACACAGATGCAAGACCTTTAAGCACCGTGGCACGAACCATAAGCCCGGCATACTCGGTTTTTATAAACCAGATGTCTACCAGAAGACCGATGACGCAGATAATCGCAATTTTGGTAAGCATAACCACAACCTCCTTGATTTTTATTGCGGATTTGTATATTAAGTATAATATACCAGTCGTTTTGGCATGTCAATAAAAACGCACTGAAAACTCCACACACATGGCGCACAACGCTCTCCGCGCCGCCACGGCTTTACATATACGCCCTTTTCTGCTATAATAAAGTAAAATGGGTGTTGTATTGGCACCCGAAAATGTGATTACAAAGGAACATACTGCCGAATATGAAGCGTAAAGGATTTATTTATAAGCTTATCTGCTGTGTGCTTGTCGCGGCAATGGCATTGCCGCTGAGCGCATGCGGCGAGACGAAGCAGACACAGCGCGAGGTGTTCGCAATGGACACTGTGATGACGCTGACTGCCTACGGAAAGAAAGCCGATGCCGGGCTTAACGCCGCGGAGAGCATCATACTTTCAATGGATACAGCTCTCGACCCCGAGTTGAGTACAAGCACCGTGTACGCCATCAACCACGCGCAGGGCGCGGGTACGGTCATTTCCGGGCAGATTGCGAAAATGCTGAGTACGGCACACACCGTGTATGAACAGAGCGAGGGTGCACTGGATCTTACGCTGTACCCCGTGGTGAAGCGTTGGGGCTTTGTAGACGGAAAATACTATGTACCGACAGCGGAGGAGATTGCCGAGGATATGGCGCGGCTGTGCTTTGACCAGCTTTCTCTGACAAGTTTCCCCTCCTCCGGGTCATACTCGGTGACTATCCCCTCCTACGGCGAGATGAGCTTTGCCTCCTGCGCCAAGGGCTGTGCGGCGGACAACGCCGTTGAGGCGATGCGTCAAGCCGGTGTGACGAGCGGCATAATCTCCCTCGGCGGCAACGTGCAGACCCTCGGATTAAAGCCGGACGGCACAAACTGGAACGTTGCAGTGCAAGACCCTAACAACACCGCAAGCTATCTCGGCGTTGTGAGCGTGGGCGAAACCGCCGTGGTTACGAGCGGCGGATACCAGAGGTATTTCACCGATTCACGCGGCACAACGTATCAGCACATCATCAACCCCGCCTCAGGCTACCCCGTGTCTAACAGCCTGCAATCCGTGACGATAATATGCACGGACGGAACACTGGCAGACTGCCTTTCCACAGCGATGTTCGTCCTCGGTCAATCCCGCGCAATAAGCTATTGGCGCACCTATGGCGGATTCGAGATGATACTGGTCACAAACAGTGACAACTCCTCCGGCAAAAACCAAATAATATGCACCAAGGGTCTAATCGAGGAATTCACTCTCACGAACGAAAACTACGAATTGAGCTTTGTGGAATAATGGTCGATCTTAACACCGATGTCAGATATATAAAGGGAATAGGTGAGAAAAAGGCGCAGCTGCTTAATAAGCTCGACGTCTTTTCTCTATATGATCTCATATCCTTCTTCCCCCGCCGCTATGAGGACAGAACCCGGCTTTGCCCGATCTCTATGGCAATAGACGGAGAGACCACATGTATTCTCGCCACCGTGGCAGATACGCCGAGACTTGTACGCATTCGGCGGGGTATGGAGCTTGTGAAGTTCCGCGCGGTGGACGGTAGCGGTTCGGTTGACATAACGTACTTTAATCAGAATTATGTAAAAGAGTACATTGCACTAGGCGAGACCTATGTGTTTTATGGGAAAATCGAAGTCCACGGAACGCGGCGCAGTATGGCAAACCCCGTTTATGAAAAAGAGGGCACGGCAAACGGCGTGACCGGTCGGATTATCCCCGTTTACAGGACGTGTGCGGGGCTGACACAGCGGTTTATGCAACAAAGCATACGCCAGGGGCTTTTCGAGTGTGCAGAGCGCATACCGGACATATTGCCGGAGGATGTGCGGGAAAGAAACGAGCTTGTCCGCTCACGCTACGCCTATGAAAACATACACTACCCCGCCGATTTTGAAGCGTTGGAGCTGGCGCGGCGGCGGCTGATATTCGAGGAGCTGTTCGTTTTGTGCTGTGCGCTGAGTACAATGCGCGACGAGCGGACACACGACGGCGGACTGTGTTTTCCCGAAGCGGACACAGAGGAGTTTTTCTCCGTACTCCCCTACTCTCCTACAGTGGCACAGCGACGTGCCGTGAAAGAGGCGTTGGCGGATATGACCTCGGGACGCGTGATGAACAGGCTGTTGCAAGGCGATGTCGGCAGTGGCAAAACCTTGGTCGCCGCCGCGTTGGTCTGGCACACGTGGAAAGCCGGGTATATGAGCGCGTTTATGGCACCAACGGAGATTTTGGCGGAGCAGCATTATGCCACGCTATCCGCACTGCTCGAGCCTCTGGGGATACACGTGTACAAGCTGACAGGGTCGATGAGCGCGAAGGACAAGCGTGCAGTAAAGGGTGCGCTTGCCATGGACGGAGTCGACCTCATAGTCGGTACTCACGCGCTTTTTTCGGCTGATGTGGAATACAGCCGGCTTGGGCTTGTCGTGACAGATGAGCAACACCGCTTCGGCGTAAATCAGCGTTCGGCATTGATAAGCAAGGGGGCAAAGCCGCACGTGCTTGTCATGTCGGCAACGCCTATTCCACGCACGCTGGCTTTAATAATCTACGGAGATCTCGATGTGTCGATACTCGACGAAATGCCCCCGGGCAGACAGAAGGTGGACACCTTCGCCGTAAACGAAAGCTACCGCGCACGTCTCAACGGCTTTATACGCAAGCTTGTCGGCGAGGGTAGGCAGGTGTTCGTCGTGTGTCCGATGGTGGAGGAAAACGAGGAGCTTCCGATGCCTATGAAGTCCGCAGAGGAGCATGCTCGTGAGCTTGCCGCGGAATTTCCCGACCTGCGAGTGGGGTGCGTACACGGCAAGATGAAGCCAAAGGACAAGGATGGCGCAATGACCGCCTTCGCGCAAGGCGAGACGGACATTCTCGTCGCCACAACGGTGATCGAGGTCGGCGTGGACGTGCCGAACGCGGCATTGATGATTATAGAAAACGCGGAAAGATTCGGTCTGAGCCAGCTACACCAGCTTCGAGGGCGTGTCGGGCGTGGGGTACACAAGAGCTATTGTGTGCTTGTCTCCGACAGTGACGGCGAAGAGGTCAAGGCAAGGCTGAAAATCATGACGCACACAAGCGACGGCTTTAAGATTTCCGAGGAGGATCTACGTCTGCGCGGTCCGGGCGACTTTTTCGGCTCGCGACAGCACGGTCTGCCGGAGATGCATGTGGCAGATCTGGGTGCGGACGTGAACATCATGCAGACGGCGCAAAGCGAGAGTATGCGGGTTCTGCAAGATGATCCGACGCTTGAAAAGCGCGAACACGCCGCGCTTAAAGAGCGTATTGAGCGGCTTTTCACATCAAGCGCGGACAGCTTCAATTGATTTGTCGATTGAAATGCCATTTGTCTGCGGATAGAGCAACAGCGCAGGGGGATCCCCCTGCGCT
>CAZBYU010000052.1:0-7766 GCA_964496235.1 uncultured Oscillospiraceae bacterium
GGGCAGGCGGACGTGGGTCGACCCACCTCCCCCAAAGCATTTGCGTTTACTTTATCGCTCGAAGTAGCTTTCGTAGTCATACTCGATGTCATCGGGCAAATAGAGGCGTTCGTTCGCTGTCATCACCATGCTGCCGTCCGGACGCGGCTTGAGCGTGACAAGGTGCGTAAAGGCGCGATCTGTTGCCCGCTCGACAAAAAGCGCGTCCACTGTGAGCGTGACGGTTCCGTCCTCGTTTTCGCGCACTGCCGTAACCTCGGGAATGGGGACACTGTCGTCTCTGTGTGCGGTGGTGACTTCTATGGGGTATGCCGAATGCTCCGCATTGTAAACCGAGGCGGCAACAAGCGCGGTCTCGTCCGCGGAAATATATTTTGACACAAGTGTCTCAAACTCCGCCTTCGGCACGAGAGAATATGACGTGCCGTCAAGCGCGGGATAGGGGTTATCGAAATAGTACAGATACGCGCCGTGTTCAGCCCGCCAAAGGGAGAGAAACGCGTCGTTCAAATTAACACCGGTCAAGTCATCATAAGACCACGAGCGGGTAAAGAGCCGATTGGCGTTATATCCGATAGAAGCAACGTATTTATCATACGCGGCAATGCTCTCATCGCGCGTATCCAAGCGGAGCATGGTTGTGGGGACTATGTACCCATCGTGCTTGCTGGGCGCGGTGTTGCCCGGGATATCGCAGGTATAGATGAGATAGCCCTTGTCGCTTATTCGAAGGTCTGTGAGGGCGTAGTCCGAGGTGAAGGTGACCTCACCCCCGGCATCGCCGTCCGCCTCGCTGACGCGGACGCTCTTGCAACGCCAGGTGTCGGCGTGATAAAACACCGTGTACACCACCCCGCCGTCGGCACACACGCGCACATAGCACATCCCGGCAAGCTTGCCCTCGGTCATGGATGCGGCAAACGCGCGGAGCTTATCGGCGTTTACAAAGCCGCGCTCACCCTGCTCATCCACGGCGGCGTAGCCCGCCGCGCCTAGCGTGGCGAGAACCTCGTCCATGTCCACGCCGTTTTCTATGCTCTCCCGGCATATCCGCGCCGTTTCAAGTGCCGCCCTCTCCGCGTCATCTGTGAGAGAGGCGGGCTTTTCCCCGCCACACCCGGCGAGAGCAAACCCCAACAGCAAGCACAGCACGGCGGCAAAAAGCCGCCGTGTCATTTTCATCATCTTATGCTTATACTCGTACTCGCTCATGCTATCAACGCTTCGTGACGATATTGAGTATTATCTCCACAGCAGTGTCCATCGCCTCGACGGTGATATGCTCATACGGACCGTGGAAGGAGTAGCCCCCTGTGCCGAGGTTGGGGCAGGGCAGACCGCGGAAGGATAACTGCGCCCCGTCCGTGCCACCGCGTATGGGAACGCGTACAGGCGTAAGCCCCGCTTTCTTTATCGCGCTCTCGGCGCATTCGACAACATCCATGCGGGTCGAAAGCTTCTCGGACATATTGCGGTACTGCTCGGTGAGCGTGAGCGTCGCCGTGCCTGTGCCGTATTTTTCGTTAATGAGCTTTTCTATATGGCGCAGGGTGTCGAGCCGCGCGGCGAAACGCGCCGCATCATGGTCACGCACGATGTATTCAAGCTCCGCTCTCTCCACCGTGCCGCGCATCTCCAAAAGATGATAGAAGCCCTCATAGCCCTCGGTGTTTGCGGGCGTTTCCCCGGCGGGAAGCATGGCGTTTATCTCACAAGCCACAAGGCAGGCGTTTATCATGGTGTTTTTCGCATCACCCGGGTGGATATTGAAGCCGTTTATCTCCCAGTGTGCGCCGGCAGCATTGAAGGTCTCGAAATTGACCTCCTCCAGCTCACCACCGTCGACGGTATAGGCATAGTCCGCGCCGAGACGGTCAAGGTCAAGCAGTGCCGCACCGTGTCCGACCTCCTCGTCGGGCGTGAAGCACACGGCGATACGCCCATGTGGCAAATTCTCCGCTATAATACGCTCACACGCCGTGACTATCTCCGCCACGCCCGCCTTATCGTCCGCACCGAGGACGGTGGTTCCGTCCGTGGTGATGAGGGTCTGACCGCGAAGCTTTGCAAGCTCCGGGAACTTATCAGGCGTGAGAATGCGCCCGCTCTCGCCGAGAGGGACGATGCCGCCGTCATAGCTTTCTATCACCTGCGGCTTCACGTTCTCCCCGGAGAAATCGGGAACGGTGTCAATATGCGCGATAAGCCCAACACACGGTGTCTGCTCCTCCCCCGCGCTTGCGGGTATAGTGGCATAAACATACGCATGCTCATCTGCGTACACCTCCGCCATGCCGATTTTCTCAAGCTCCTCCGCCAGGGCGCGGGCAATGTCATGCTGACGCGCGGTGGTGGGTGTGGTGTCGCTATTCTCGGCGGAGGCGGTGTGTATCCTGACGTATTTCAAGAATCTTTCGTAGGCCTTCATGGGATTCTCCTATGGCTTATGCGTTGAGTTCAAGCTCTTCAAGGGCGATTTTGCGGCACTCGGCGGTGCTTATCGCGCCCTTGTGAGTGCGAGGAAGCTCGTTTTTGACGATGACATAGCGAGGGAGCTTGAAGTATGCCACAAGAGGGCGCAGATACTCGCGCACATCATCCGCCGTTATGTCCGCGCCGGACGCGGGAATGACGAAGGCACATATCTCCTCGCCGAAGTGGCGGTCGGGTACGCCGATTATCTTGCAATCGGACACGGCGGGGTGCTTAATAAGTGCCTGCTCTATCTCCAGCGGGCTTATGTTCTCGCCACCGCGGATTATAAGCTCCTTGCAACGACCCTTGAGGGTGATGTTGCCCTCCGCGTCGAGTACACCGAGGTCACCCGTGTGTATCCAGCCCTCCGCGTCGAGGGTCTTTGCAGTCTCCTTCTCGTCACCGTAGTATTTCTGCATGGCGAGGTAGCCGCGTACGCAAATCTCGCCCACCTCGCCAACGGGCAGAACCGCGCCTGTGTTCATGTCGGCGATCTTGCCCTCGACATGGTTCATGAAATGACCTATGGTCGTACTGCGGACATGAAGATCATCGTCGATATTGCACACGGTCAAGCCCGCGGTACACTCGGTCTGTCCGAGAGAGGACATAAGCGTGAAATGCGAGCCTATGGTGTGCTGAATGCGCTCGAAGTCCTCCACGGTGTAGCCCGCACCGGCTATCATGCCGATACGCAGGGTCTTTAAGCGTTTGGGATCGAAATTCTCTTTCGAGAGCATGGCGAAGAACATCGTCGGCACACAGTTTACCACCGTGCATCCGGCACTCTCGATGGTGTTCATGAGGTTGACCGTGCGGCGGTTTTCCGGAATGCAGATGCACGCGCCCACAGCCAGTGCGGAAAAGAGGTTTACCGAGATGCAAAAGCAGTGGAAAATCGGCATGGCGACAAGGACACGGTCTTCATGCGTCATGGCAAGGTCATATGACTGCTGTATGCCGCCGTTTACGCGGGAATAGTGGCTGGTGCAGACGGCCTTCGGACGCGAGGTGGAGCCGGAGGTGAAAAGTATGGTCGCAGTATCCTGCGGCGTGACAAGCTCCGCCGCAGCGCGTACAGCCGCCGCGTCTGCCGCGGGAGTGTCGCAGATGACGGGATAGACCCCGCCGCAGGGGTAAAGGCTGACCACTTTTTTAAGGCAGGTCGGAAGCTCCGTTTCCGAGAAAAGCCCGGCAAAGTAGCCCTCGCCCTTGTCGGAGTGACCGAGAAGCAAAAGAGACGCCTCGGTCTGCTCTATAAGCGGCAAAAGCTCGGGAATGTTGAGGCTGGTGTTGAGCATGACCGCCATCGCGCCGATATACTCTATGGCGTACATCGTGACAACGGCGTAGGGTCGGGGGTCGGAGAGCATAGCCACTCTGTCACCGCGCTTTACACCGAGGCTCATAAGATGCCCGGCACACTCGACCACCTGTGCCTCAAGCTCGGCATAGCTTGTGGTGCATCCATTGAACCAGACGGCATCCTCCTGCGGATATTTCTCAGCCGTGCGGCGAATAAGCTGTGCGAGAGTAAGGTTTTCCAAAGGCAACATATTATATACCACCAATCCTTTTATTTTATGAATGAGTCTTCTCTATGATATGCGTAAGCTTTCGTGCGGTATCAAAGCGCGTTGAAGCGGCTTTTTATCTCTTCCGCCCTGCCGCAGCCGAGCCGTCCCTCCGGGCAGTAGCCCTTCACGACGCATGACGGACCCATTGCATTGAAAAGCGCGGGATAGTTCTCTCTCAAAAGCTTCAAAAGCCCGGTTGCAACGGCACGGATCTCCCACTGCGCTCTCTCGCAACAGCGAAGCTCGAAAAACAGCAACAGCTCACGCGCATTCATGGACGAAATCACGTCGGCTAAAGTTCCGCTGAGTGCGAAATAGCGGCGATAATCAGTGTAGAGCGCGTCAGCCTCGTGTGCTTTAAGCTCATCATAGGCGCGGTGAACGGCGGCGAGATATATCTTCTCCGCCTCGGCATTCTCCCGCACGGAATCCGGCACAATGACGTGTGCGGGCGTGAGCGTATCAAGCGACGGCACAATGAGAGACTGCATTCTGTGCCGGGCAAGGTGCGTAATGCCGGAGAGGGTCAAGCCGTGGACGACATACGCATAATTCAAAAGCTCCAGCTCGCGTGGACGCGCGGTCTTTATAAGCCCGGTCGACGCGACCCCATCACGCCCCATAAGCGCGGACGCGGCGTTAACAAGCCCTTCGGGGTTCGCCGGTGCGGACAAAAGCTCCACACCACCAGCCTCGGCGGCAGATACGAGCCGAAGCTCGCCGAGCTTTTCTTTCTCGGGTGCGGTGTACTCGCCGCCGGCACGCTCCGCCACGGCAATATACCCGGCAACGGCGGGAAACTGCTCTTGAAGCTGTGCTTCAAGCTGGCGGGCAAGCTCCCTCAGCTCAGGCACGGCACTGCCGCGACCGGACTTCATCTCGGCGATTATATGTACAAGCTCGCGGGCGTTGACGGTGCAGTAAAAGCTGCTGCACAGCGAGTATGGCAGGATAAACCGCGCATCCTCACGCGCGACACCGCACTCCAAAAGCTCTTTATACGCCGCGAAAAGCGCGTCCATATATGTGCAGTATGCTTCGCGTTCATCGCTGTTCAGCTCCGGCGGGATATAATACCCCTGCCCGGCGAAGTCGACATAGCGGCGGGATTTGACCGTGAACGAGGCAAGCCGGTGTTCAATGAAAAACTGCTCCACATACACAGACACGTTCGTCATAGCAAGGGAGAACACCGCATGCTCTATGACCGAGCTATGCCCCGAGGAGAGAACCTTTCCTATCAGCTTTTGGTTTGCCGCGCTGTCGGACGCGGCATTGAAAAGCTCAAAGGCATTGCCTGGGGTGGTGGATATTCTCGCCGCACACGCGCTGACGCGCTCACCGTGCATATTACAGCTGACTATTCGGGCGTTGGCATATTCGTGCATCGTACGTCCTCCCGATTTTTTCGCAAATTAATGATTAATTATAGCCTATAAAAAGTGAAATTTCAATCTTGTATTATGCAAATCACATATTGTTCAAAAACTGGTCATATAAAAATTATTCACAATTGGTGCTTGAATAAAATCAGCCGACGCGGTAAACTCATGTGCATATAATACGGAGGCGATAGTGATGAAGCATGATAGTCTCGTTCGGCTCGTTCTCGCGGCACTTTTCGCCGCTCTGGGCTGTATTGCGACTATGCTTATACAAATCCCCATTCCCGCGACAGGCGGATACGTCAACCTCGGTGACGGTGTGGTGCTGTTGGGCGCATTCATGCTCACACCCATGTCCGGCTTTTTCGCCGGTGCGCTGGGGTCTATGATGGCGGATATTTTGCTCGGCTACGCCGCGTATGCGCCGGGAACGTTCATAATAAAGGGGCTTACCGCCTTGACCGCCTCACTGATTTTTCGCGCGGGGCGGCGGTCGGCACTCGCGCTTGTGCTTGGCGGGGTGATGGGCGAGGTCGTAATGGTGCTGGGATATTTCGCATATGAGGCTCTCGCGCTCGGCTATGGGCTGTCCGCCGCGGCGAGCATACCCGCAAACGCGATACAGGGTGCAGTCGGACTCATACTCGCCGTATGCGCCCACAAGGCTCTGTGTGCAGTACCCGGCTTAAACAAATACAGCCACAGTTGAGGAGGATTCGGAAAAATGTATGACGAGATCACAAACGCGGCGCGTCAGGCCGTGACCGAGCTTTTGGATAAGGCGGGTCTGCGCCCGGGTTCGCTGTTCGTTGTCGGCTGTTCTTCAAGCGAGATAGTCGGCGCACAGATAGGCAAGGGGTCGAGCATGGAGGCGGCGCAGGCCGTTTTCGCCGGAATATATCCGGTGCTGAAAGAGCGCGGGATATACCTTGCCGCACAGTGCTGTGAGCATCTCAACCGTGCGCTTATCATAGAGGAGGAAGCGGCTGAAAAGCTCGGCTATGATCCGGTCAACGTCCGTCCATGGGCGCATGCGGGCGGGTCGTTTGCCACAACGGCGTGGGAGAGCTTTTCTCACCCTGTCGCGGTGGAGCATGTTCGCGCCGCCGCCGGCATTGACATCGGTGACACGCTCATCGGCATGCACCTTAAAGATGTGGCAGTCCCCGTGCGGCTGTCCGTAAAGACCATAGGCGAGGCAAACCTCGTCGCCGCGCGGACAAGACCGCGCTTTATCGGGGGCGAGCGGGCGCGATACAGCGAGGAGCTGAAATAAGGAATGTATAACTACAAGCTCACACTCTGCTATGACGGTACACGCTATCGCGGCTGGCAGAGGCAGGGCAACACGGACAACACCATCCAAGCCGCCGTCGAGGGTGCGCTCGGGCGTATTATCGGCGAGGCTGTGGAGCTTGCCGCCTCCGGGCGAACGGACGCGGGTGTCCACGCCGCGGCGCAGGTATGCTCGTTCCGCTCGACGCGGCAGCTTGACTGTGATAAGGTTCTTCACGCACTGCGGAGTGAGCTGTGCGAGGATATCGGCACACTCGCACTTTCCCCCGCCGCGCCGCGCTTTCACGCGCGGCTGAACTGCCGCGAGAAGACCTATGTTTACCGTGTGTGGAACAGCGACGAGCCAAATGTTTTTGAAAGACGCTACCTCTACCGTCATGACGGCGCACTTGACCTTGGCGCAATGCGCCGCGCCGCCGACGCGCTGTGCGGAGAGCATGATTTTACCGCGTTTTGTTCAAATAAGCACATGAAAAAAACCGCCGTGCGTGACCTGCGCTCTGTCGACATCACCCGCCACGGCGGCGAAGTACGCTTCACCTTCACAGGTGACGGATTTTTATATAACATGGTTCGCATCCTCACCGGAACGCTCCTCGAGGTCGGCGAGGGCAAGCGCAGTGCAGAGGACATGGCGGTCATACTCGCCTCGCAGGAGCGCGAGCAGGCCGGCTTCACCGCACCCGCCCGCGGGCTTATCCTGTGGGAGGTACGGTACTGAGTCCTTCCGTTGTGCGTCGCAATTGCGACAGTTATATACCTCACATTTTTCCCTTTTGTGCTAATGTTTTTTTGCTATTGACATAAACGATTATTATTGTTAGAATAGCACCGTCTCAATTGGATAGCACTATCCGAAGCAAGATAAGCGACCGCCGGGTTCTCTCGGCCAAGGCCACACGGACAGCCGGGTCGAATGCCGAGTTTCCGCGGAATGCGGCGGCAACTTCTGTTGCCTTATTGATTTGGCGGGGCGCACCCCGCATGGGTTTGATAAGCCCAAATTTTATAAGTTGGTTACTATAAACCGTGC
>CAZBYU010000053.1:0-7628 GCA_964496235.1 uncultured Oscillospiraceae bacterium
AATACTGCGCGGATAAGCGCCGCCTCGGCGCGAAGACCATGTTCGCCACGCACTATCACGAGCTGTCCGCATTGGAGGGCGAGCTTCCCGGCGTGAGAAACTATAACATCACCGCCAAAAAACAGGGTGGAACGCTGGTGTTTTTACGCAAGATCGTCCGCGGCGCGGCGGATGACAGCTACGGCATAGAGGTGGCAAAGCTCGCGGGTCTGCCGGAGGCTGTGATACAAAAGGCAAAGGGCTATCTCAAGGAGCTGGAGGGTGACGGCGCGGCAAGCTTTGCCGCCGCACCGGCGGCAGATTCCGCCGGTCAGATGAGCCTTGCCGACATCGGCGCGGACGAGGTGAGAGAAAGGCTTCTCTCCGTTGACCTCAACACGCTGACGCCCATTGAGGCGATGAATCTGCTCTATGAGCTTCAAAGAAAGGCAAGGGGCTGAGTATGAACGAAGAACCTATAAAGCCCGCTCTCCGAAAAAGTCTCATGACCCGGTGGGAAGCCGTCGCGATGTGGCTGTATATCCCGATCCATTTTGTCCTTTTGCCCATGCCTCTCGCCGGGCTTATGACAGACGGCACACTCACCGAGGCAATGGCAAACCTGATCCTCTACGCCGTTGGCTTTGTGTATATGCTTGTTTTCCTCGGTCGGTTTCTCCGCCGTGATTTCGACAACGTCTGTGACGCGCCTCTCGCCACGGTGTACGGCGTGGCGTTGAGCTTTGTGACGCTTTTTGCGGCAAATGTCGTAATGGGGCTGTTGCTGTCGGCGTTCGGGTTCGGCGAGAACCCGAATAACGGCGCGGTCGCGCAGATCGCCGCCGTCGACCGCGGCACGATGACCGCCGCGGCGGTCTTCCTCGCGCCTGTAGTGGAGGAACTTATCTTCCGTGCCGGTATCTTCGGCACTCTGCGGCGGTTCAACGTGAAGCTTGCGTATATCATAAGCATACTTCTCTTCTCGCTCTACCACGTGGTGGGCTACACCGCGCTTGACACGAGTGCGTGGGTATACGCGGTGCAGTATATCCCCGCTACGGTGATTTTGTGCCGCTGCTATGAGCGGCACGAGAGCATATGGCCGCCGATTTTTCTGCACATGCTGATAAACGGGCTGTCGATGTCCGTGCTGTGAGGTGAGCGCATGAGCGAAGAGCATGTTATACGCCCCGTGGCGCATATACGAAGCGATTTTACGGACAAGTTCGGCATTCCGCGTCAGGCGGGGCTTGTCGAGGAGCTTACGGCGCGGGTGGTGTTCACCGACGAATATCGCAATGCCGACGCTCTGCGAGGCATTGAGGGGTTTTCCCACCTGTGGCTTATCTGGCAGTTTTCTGAGAGCGTGAGAGATGACTGGTCGCCTACCGTGCGTCCGCCTAGGCTCGGCGGGAACGAGCGGGTGGGCGTGTTCGCCACGCGCTCTCCGTTTCGCCCGAACGCGTTGGGGCTGAGCTGTGTGCGGCTGTTGTCGGTTGAGGAGTGTGCCGGTGAGGGAACGGTGCTTATAGTTTCCGGGGCGGATATGCTTGACGGAACGCCGATTTATGACATCAAGCCTTACATCGCCTATGCCGACGCGCATGAGGACGCGCAATGCGGCTTTGCCGCCGCGCCGCCGGAGACTGCCGAGGTTATTATCCCGCCGGAGCTTGCCGTACTTGTCCCGTCGGAGAAGCTTGCGGCACTGCGCGGCGTTCTCGCGCAAGACCCGCGTCCCAAATACCAGCATGACGCAAGCCGCATCTACGCCATGGAATTTGCCGGCATGACCGTGAAATTCACCGCGGAAAACAAAAAAATCTGCGTAAAGCAGATTGAAAAGAGAATATAAAGAGAAGTAATCGCCGCTCCCTTTCAAAGACCGACGATCATTTCTGAAGCTTTAATAAGGGGCTGACCGTCTGTAGTCAGCTCCTGTTTGTATACATATTATACCGTCCTGAGCGCGTCGCTACGGACGGCATATCGTTCGTAGCGACTTTTCTTTTTTAATCAAAGTCACTTCTCGCTCATTCTGTCGCAACTCCTTTTCCACTCACAAACGCTTACGCTGGTTTGTGAGTGGAATTTTCGTCATAGAAGCTGTAAATTCTGCATTCTCACCACCACAATTTATCAAGCGCAGGGCGGGTTTTCGCACAATTATGTGGTTACAGGCGTTCAAAGCCGTCGTTCGGCTGTTCGCGGACGGGCTTGGGGCGTTGCAGGAGGTTGGTTATCAGCACCCAGTTATAAAGCGTCAGCATCAGCGCGGCGGCAAGGAACATCACCTGCAAGCCGACATAGCGCGTGTCGGCAAGCACCATTACATCCGCCGCCGAGGCAAGCATGCCGAAAAACATACTGCGCCATGGGCTTGCCGTGCCGAAGGCGAAGCCCGCCGCACGGAAAAACGCGATTATCGACAGTATCACCGCGAACGCCTCCGGTCCGTATTCCCAAGTGACGGGGTTGTTCGCGTTTATCTTGTATATCGTCACAAGCCACCAGCAAAAGAAGATCACCGGAATAACCGACACATAGCAGACAAGTTTTCGGCTCGACGCATGCGGCTTGTTCGCCGAGGTAAGCACAAGAGGGAAGGTCAGACCTGTGAGTACACCCAGCAGGGCGAGAACACGGAGAAAGTCCGCATTTTTGTCCGTCTCCGAGGAGATAAGCAGTATCACCCCGCCTGCCGCCATTATCACGCCCAAGCCCCAGCGTACTATGGAATAGAGCTTGCCGGGGTTATAAAGTGCGTCGTAAAAATCCTCGGGAACGTACCAGCGGTCATTGCGAAACTTGTCCACAAACCGCAGAAACACTATCCCCGACACGACTATCATCAGCGGCACAAGCAGGTTGAACACCGTTGAATCCGCAAGACCGTCCGTAAACCCCAGCATCAGCTGAAGCCAGCGTATAAACACGCTGAACGCTCCCGCGCCCAAAACGTAGCAGGTTATCTCCAACGCCTTTTTTTCTTGGTTTATGCGGCGGCGCATTTCATCATCGGTAAATTTTCTGGGCATATTTTCACGCACACTCCGATACTATTTATAATATAAAAGCTTATCATTTATATACAACTATATACATCATGTCATTTTATACTCAAAGCGGCAAAACGTCAAGTAAACGATATGAAAACTGTGATTATTAAGGGGATACTCAAATGAAACGTCTGCTTATCATCTGCTATTCGGTGCTTATTTGCTCATTTGTCCTGCCGCTGTTTCTCTCCGTCGCGCCGGACACTGCGGCGGACAACGCCTCGTATACCCCGCTCTCTGCCGTTTCCGTCTCCTCCGGTGCTGTTCTCTCCCCCGCCTCAGTACCTGATGAGAGTGCGGAAGTCGGTGATGTATGGGATTGCATCTCCGTCAAGCTCGAAGACGGCAGTGTGCGTGAAATGGACATGGGTGAATATCTCATCGGTGTGCTTGCCGGGGAGATGCCCGCAAGCTTTCAGGCCGAGGCTCTTCGCGCTCAAGCCGTCGCCGCACGCACCTATGCGATGTACTGCGCCGCGTCCGGTAGACATGGCGAGGCGGCGCAGGTGTGTGCCTCGTCCGGGTGCTGTCAGGCGTGGCTTGACGGAGACGTGCTTTCCACGCGCCTCGGTCCTCAGCGGGAGCTGTATTATGAAAAGCTTCGTTATGCCGTGAACAGCACCACCGGGCAATATCTCGCCTATGAGGGTGAGCCGGTGCTTGCCGCGTTTCATTCCTCCTCCGCCGGTGTGACCGAGACCAGCGGCGCGGTGTGGAACGCCCTGCCGTATCTCGTCAGCGTCTCCAGCCCCGAAACCGACGCGGACGTGCCGGGCTATATAAGCTATGTCGACCTCACCCCGGAAGAGCTTTGCCGCGCCGTTTTGGTCTTGCACCCGGAGGCGGATTTCTCCGCCGATGCGGAGAAATGGCTGGGCGAAGCGCATCGCACTGCCGGCGGACGAGTCGAGAGCGTCATGATAGGCGGAGTGAGCGTCAGCGGAGGCGAGCTGAGACAGGCGTTTGCCCTGCGCTCGACCGCGTTTGAGCTTGGCTATAATGACGGCGCGTTTCGCTTCACGGTGACGGGCTTCGGTCACGGTGTGGGCATGAGCCAGTACGGTGCAAACGTCATGGCGGCAAACGGCGCGACCTATGACGCTATCCTCACCCACTACTACCCGGGTACAACACTATGCACCCAATATGCCGCCTCGGAATAGAATAACGTCGGAGGTGGTGGGCTTTGAAATATGCCGTTATCGGTGGAGACGCGCGTTCGGCGCGGCTGTGCGAGCTGCTGACGCGCGGGGGAGACCGCGTATACTGCTACGCGCTGGAAAAGGCGGAGATACCGGGGGAGACCGGCAAAGCCGGGTGCTTGCAGGGCTGTGTATACGGCGCGGACTGCGTGGTTTTGCCTGTTCCGACGGAGAGCGGGGGAGTGCTGAACACCCCGCTGAGCGATAACACGCTCACAATGCGTGAAGTCCTCGGTGCGCTCTGGCCGGGTCAGACTGTGATAGGCGGGAGATTCGGCGAGGAGTGCTGTGTCCTCGCGCAAAAGGCGGGCTTACATATCGAGGACGTATTGTTGCGCCCGGAGCTCGCTTTCGCAAACGCCGCGATTACCGCCGAGTGTGCTTTGGCAAAGCTTATCGAGGCGAGTGACAGAAGCCTGTATAAAAGCCGGGTTCTGATCTGCGGCATGGGGCGTATCGCGCGTCAGCTCGCCATGCGGCTTCGCGTAATGGGAGCTGACGTGACAATCGCGGCGAGAAGCCGCCGCGACCGCGCCGAGGCAGGTGCGTATTTACTGCACGCGCTTGATTATGCGGCACTTGAAGGCGAGCTTGGTTCGTTTCAATATGTCGTCAACACTGTACCCGCGCGTGTGCTGACAGACGCTATGCTGTGCATGCTTTCGGAGGACGCGGTGATAATGGAGCTTGCTTCGCCCCCGGGTGGCTTTGACAGGACACTTGCGGAAAACATCGGGCTGAAAACCGTGTACGTCCCCGGTCTGCCCGGGAAAATGGCGGCGTACAGCGCGGCGGAGGAGCTGTGCCGCGCGGTGCATGACATTATGCGGAAACAGGAGGAATGCATATGACCGACAAAAAACGCTTAGGGCTTGCCGTGTGCGGCTCTTATTGTACATATGCCAAGCTTTTTGCCGCGGCGGAGGGCTTACGCGAGAGCTATGACCTTATCCCCGTCATGAGCGAGAATGCCGCATCTACCGACACGCGCTTCGGCGCGGCAAGCGCGCATATTCGCCGTCTGCGTGAGATAACGGGGCATGACGTGATATCCTCCATCGTCGAGGCTGAGCCTCTCGGCCCGGCATTTTCGCTTGACGCGCTCTTGATAGCCCCCTGCACCGGCAACACCCTTACCAAACTCGCCCACGGCATCACCGACACCGCCGTCACCATGGCGGCAAAGGCGCATCTGCGTAACGCCCGCCCGCTCATCATCGCTTTCTCCACAAATGACGGTCTTTCCGGCTCTGCCGAGAGCATCGCGAGGCTGTTAAACCGCAAAAACATCTATTTTGTTCCTTTCGGGCAGGATGACCCCATCAAAAAGCCGCGCTCTCTGCAAGCCGATTTTTCCCTCATAGGAGACGCGATAGACGCGGCTCTTCGCGGCGAACAGCTTCAGCCGATATTACGCACGGCGCATATATAGGCGAGAAAACGACAAAAGTGACTGTTGCGAAAAATCGCAACAGTCACTTTTTAATACATAATACCTTTTATTTGTTCGGGTTGCCGTAGTATACGCCGACATATTCGGCGGGGGCGGGTCGGTCACACCTCGGGTCGAGCCAGTAGAAGGAGTATTCCTGATAGTTATATCCCAGCTGTTCGCGAAGCTTTTCGTGGCGTTCCGTCCAGTGGTAGGTGGCGTTATTCTCGTCATACCAGGTGTAACGCCATGCATCACCCTGCTCGTCGGCGGAGATCGTGCTTATCTTGCACCCCGGTGCCGCCTGTTGCATCTGCGCTATCTGGTCGGCGGGTATGGGGGTCTTCGTGCCTATCCACAGCCGCTCCAACCCGGTGAGCGTGTAGAGCGGGGAGATGTCCGTAAGGTCGGGGAGGTTGGATATATTCAGGTGGCGCAGGGTCGTCAGCGTGGAAAGAGGGGAGAGATCCGTCACGCCGGTGGTAAATACTTCGAGATATTCGAGCTCGGTGCATTTTGAAAGCGGGGTGAGGTCTGACACCGGGTTCATCGCAATGATGAACACCTCCAGCTCCGGCATATACTCGACAAAGCCGATATCACTGATCACCTCGTTGTGACCGAGGTCGACATATTTAAGCTTCGTGCAGTATTTCAGCTTCGCCGCCTCGGTATTGTCCACCACGCCGCCCACAGAGGGCTTCGAGGCGAGCAAGCGCGTCTCGTCCGTGCGTATCGAATAGAGTGTGCCGAACCATATGCGCCAGTTTACCTCCGCGTTCGGTGCGGCATCGCGTATCTCCTGCATGCGTTCGTTCGACAGCGGCATGACCACGCCGCCGTCATCCATGTCAAGGCTCTTTAGGTGCGTCATCGCGGGAAGTGCCGCCATCAGCGCGTCGCCGTTGTCGGTTATCGCGGTGCGGCTGAGATCCAGCGTTTCGTCATTGAGCGTTACTGTCTTGCCGTAGAGCGTGAAGGTATAGTCCAGCTGTGCCGCGGGGCATGCCGCCGCGACGGCGGCCACGTCCGCCCAGTCAAGCTCGCTCGTAGTCTCATCGCCTAAGTCAACGCGGTTTATCCCTGTGATACACGGCAGATACTCCGCCACGGCTTCCACAGCCTCGGCATCTGCCGAGGAAAGGTCAAGCTCCGTCATATCGAGAGCGCAGGCTATACCCGCGACATTGAAAGAATAGTTAAAGTCTATATTCGGGCGTGAGGAGATCAGCGCGGTAAGTGCGTCGGCGGGCAACGCGCCGTCATCACTGCCGAGGTCGACGGTCATGACGGATGGGAGATATTCAAGCGCGGCGGTGTATGCCGGGAGAGTGTCCGCCGTCACGTCCGGGATGGCAAGCGCGGTCACACTGTCGGCGGCGCGTTTGCCGTTTGGCAGGGGAACGTCATAGCTCACGCTGACCCCGGGATGTTCGTTTGCCCAGCTTACTATCTCCGCGGTGCAGTCACTGCCGGTAAAATCGGCGCGGTTGAGTGCTTTAAGCTCGGCAAGCAATGCGGTCTCGCCCTCGTGGAGGACAAGTGTCATCTCCGTTGCGTTTTTTTTGACCGCGCCTTCCGTGAACGCAACCGAGTTCGTCACCGCGGCGGCAATGCCGTCAAGCCCGACCTGCCACAGCCATGACGCACTGCATATGACCAATAATATAATGTATATTGCACCCACCGCGGCGCGTACCAGCTTGCGTTTCATACCAGTCTCCTTTAAGAGCGTTGCCGATTTGTGTATATTGTAGTCAGTATATCATTACCCGTTGTGTATTTCAAGAAAATATCTCGCCAAGACTCCACCGAGAAAAATTGAAAAAAACTTGAGGAGAATTTGAAAAAAAGTATTGACAAATCGAAAGCTGTTTGATAATATAATCAAGCCGTGAGGTCATGGCCAAGTAGTTCAGTCGGTTAGAACGCCGGCCTGTCACGCCGGAGGTCGAG
>CAZBYU010000054.1:0-7417 GCA_964496235.1 uncultured Oscillospiraceae bacterium
ACAAAACCATCACTGTCCGTCCCGCGCGTGTGATCATCGTCGAGGGCATACTCATTTTTGAAAGTGCCGAGCTGTGTGACCAGATGGATATAAAAATCTATGTCGACACCGATGCCGATGTACGTATACTCCGCCGCATAGTGCGCGACGTGCGTGACCGCGGTCGCAGTCTCGAAAGCGTAATTGATCAATATCTCACCACCGTCAAGCCCATGCATGAGCGGTTTGTTGAGCCGTCTAAACGCCGCGCGGACATCATTATCCCGCAGGGCGGTCACAATCAGGTCGCACTCGAAATGGTGATGGAGCGCGTCCGCGCACATCTCGAAAAGGAAAGCACGGAGGTCAAAAATGGCTAAGCTGTATTTCAAATACGGTGCAATGGGTTCGTCCAAATCCGCCCAGGCACTTATCACAAAGTTCAATTATGAAGAGCTGGGCATGTCCGTCTGGCTCATCAAGCCCAGCACCGACACGCGCGACGGCGCGGACATAATCAAAAGTCGCATCGGGCTTGAATGTCGCGCCGAGGTCATCACGCCCGAGGAGAATATTGTCGAGGCGTATAGCCGTGTCGGCAGGCATGACGTTATAATCGCGGACGAGGCTCAGTTTTTCACGCCCGAGCAGATTGACCAGCTTCGCACTCTTGTCGATGAGGAAAACCTCCCCGTGCTGTGCTTCGGACTGCGTACCGATTTTCTCACTCACTTTTTCCCCGGCGCACAGCGGCTCATGGAGCTTGCCGATTCTCTCACGGAGATAAAAACCGTCTGTGCCTGCGGTCGCAAGGCGACGGTTAACGCCCGCATAGATGCCTCGGGGCGTATCATCACCCAAGGCGATCAGGTCTTCCTCGGCGGCAATGACAGCTACGTCGCCATGTGCCATAAGTGCTGGAAAGAGAAAATAAAGGCGCAAGACGCATAAGTGCATTTGTGAAATGCATATATATAATGGTTAATGGTGTTGAATATAATCAAGCTCTCGGTTCGGTCGAGAGCTTGATTGCATAATATGGTAATGCAATATAGTATAGCACAGACCCTGTACCCTCTTGACCTTATACCTGCTATAAGGTATATTATGTAGCTACCAGAAGGATTAAGGAGACTGTATAAATTGAAATCCCGCGCAAAGACCTTTTTCGCAAAGTTTACCGAGGGCATAACCGTTCACAAGCTCGTTTACATCGTGATAGGTGCGTTGATATGCACCTTCGGCATTCATAATATCCACCAGCGCACAGGCATCACCGAGGGCGGCATACTCGGTCTTATCCTCTTGATTGACCATTGGCTGGGCATTTCACCGGCATATATTACACCGGTTTTGGACGCGCTGTGCTATTACCTCGCTTTCAGGTTTCTCGGCTGGGATTTCATCAAGCTCTCCGCCGTGGCGACCTTCTTTGTCTCCTGCTTTTTTAAGCTGTGGGAGATGTTTCCGCCGATGTTGCCGGATCTTTCGGCGCATCCGCTTGCGGCGGCGGTGTTCGGCGGTATATTCGTCGGCGTGGGCTTCGGGCTTATTATCCGCCAGGGCGGCTCCGGCGGGGGTGACGATGCCCTCGCGCTCACAATTGCAAACGTCTTCAATTGGAAGCTCTCCGTGGCGTATATTTTCACCGACTTCACCGTGCTTTCGCTATCGCTCACGTATATTCCGTTTTCCCGCATTTTCTTCTCGCTCATTACTACCACCATATCCTCAAACCTCATAGATGCCATAAAGAATTTCGGCAGAAAATCGAATAACACATAGTAAACACAATCACACGTCAAGAGCTTTTATGTTTTTGCTCGATTTAAGGCGTGTGATTTTTTTATCCTCGCTGTGGAACATAGCGTGAAAATGTGATATAATACCCAAATAAAGATGTGTGGGAGGTGCGAGTATGCAAAACGC
Source organism: uncultured Oscillospiraceae bacterium (assembly GCA_964496235.1). Lineage (GTDB taxonomy): Bacteria > Bacillota > Clostridia > Oscillospirales > Oscillospiraceae > Limivicinus. The sequence goes on from CAZBYU010000054.1 coordinate 1,909, forward strand.
GCAAATTGACAATGCAATACCGTGGAATCCATGGCATGGCTGCAAAAGGGCAAGCCCCGGCTGTAAAAACTGCTTTGTTTATAAAATGGATCAGCGTTACGGACGAGACACCACAGTCATCACAAAGGGCAAGACAACCTATGAGCTGAAGGACAAGGACTGCCCACCCGGCTCTGTCGTCAAGCTGTGCTTTTCCTCGGACTTTTTCATTGAAGAGGCTGATGAGTGGCGCGAGGGGTGTTGGGACACGATAAGACGCAGAAAGGACTGCATCTTTGTCACAACGACCAAGCGACCCGAAAGAATAAAAAGCTGTGTTCCGCCCGATTGGGGTGAGGGCTGGGAGCATTTTCATCTGAGCATTTCCATCGAAAATCAGGAGATGGCGGACAAACGCCTACCTCACTTTCTCGACGCGCCGCTAAAGCACCGCGAGGTGTTTTGCTCGCCGCTGATAGCTCCCATATCCCTCGGCAAATACCTCGACACGGGGCTTATCAAATGTGTGAATGTTGGCGGTGAATGGGCGGCAAAGGCAGATGTGCGACCCATTGAATACGAATGGGTCAAGGCTCTCTTTTTAGAGGCAAAGGAACGCGATATAGAGTTTTACTTCCATCAGTGCGGCTCCATGTTCCTCAGAGACGGTGTGAACATCGGCAAGTGGAATCTGAAAGAGCAGATCAAAAAAGCCGAGGAGATACAGCACGAGCTTGAAAATCTGTACGCATGATAAATATGTAAAGGAGCTTTTGCGGGGCTTGTTCTCGCAAAAGCTCCATATTATTTTATTTGCTATTTCGGCGTTACCTTGTGGTTGTGCTTATGCCGCGAAACTATTTGCGGCTTTCCAAAACCTCCAGCGCGTTTACAAGCATCTTGGCTGTTGCGCTTCTTGTGAGATATCCGGGGGCGACATTGCCCTCGATTATGCCGCACGCGCAGAGATTTGCACACGCCTGTGCCGCGGCGGGGGAGAGGGTTTCATCGAGCGGGATATACGATACGCTCGTCACGTTCATTGCCTTGTCGAGCATGAGCGCGGCTTCGACCTCGGTTATGGGCTTGTCGGGTTCAAAGGCGGTCTTGCTCGTGCCGCTGTCCACTACGCCGCGCATTGCCGCCGTTGCGATATATCCTTTCAGCCATGCCGGTATTTCCGCGTCGTCGCCAAAGCCCGTGGAGAACACCGCCTCTATTGCCTCATCACCGACTACTGCCATGCACATGCTCAAAAACTCGCCGCGAGATACCGTCTTGTCGGGGTTGAAGCAGTATTTGCCGCATAGCTGTTCGCCGGTGAATATGCCGCGCTGGGCAAGTGTGGCGGCGGCGTACTCATCGGCGCGTCCGCGCATGTCGGAGTAGAAAACGTCGCGCTTTACCTTTTCTATCTTGATTATAACCGTTGCCTCCTGTGAGGTCTGTCCGCTTTCATCCGTGACCTTGTAGCCAAAGTAGTCGCGCCCGCGCTTGTTGTCTGCCGGGGTGTAGACGAAACAGCCTTCCTCACCAAGCTCTATCGTACCCTTGACGGGCTGTGTCGTTATCGTGTATTCCAGCGAGCCACCCTCCGCGTCGTACGCGCTCAGGCACCCGCCGACAGAGGTGTTCTGATAGGTTTTCAGCTCCATATTCTCTGCTACGGGGGCTGTACCCTCGGCGAACGCGCCTGCACCCATAGCCGCGCACATAACCACAGCCAGCACAGCCGCGCAGATTGAAATTGCGGTTTTCTTCATGCTCTTGCCTCCATATCGAAAAATGAGATCGGCTATATTTTGTGCTGAATTTGGTTCATTATGCAATTTGCGGTAGACGCAGTGGGCAAATTTGTGTTATTATATACGCTGAATATAATCGGAGGTATTCTGAGTATGGAAATCACAGCGGCCGCACTGTGGCTGAACACAGTGTTTGCGTTCTTTGACCAAAGCATTACCCTCGCCGTGCATCAGCTTTATGATCTCGGCGGCGGCTTCTTCACGCCGTTTTTCGAGTTCATCTCCCTTTTCGGCAAGGGCGGTCTCCCCCTTATCACGATCTCCCTTATTCTCACGCTTTTTAAGCCCACACGCCGTTTCGGCACGGCAATGGCTCTCTCTCTCGCCGTCGGCGCACTTATCACTAACTGCTGTCTCAAGCCGCTCATCGCGCGTCCGCGCCCGTATGCCGACGAGAGCAGCATCTTCTATCAGCTTTGGCTTCTTGTCGGGCAGAATGTGGAGAGTGACAACAGCTTCCCCTCCGGACACACCACGGCGGCGTTTGCGTCGATGACGGCGGTGTTCCTTGTGGGCAATAAGCGTTGGAGCTGGACGGCGTATGTTTTTGCCGTACTCATGGGCATTGCGCGTATTTATCTCTGCGTCCACTTCCCGTCCGATGTCCTCGGCGGGATAATGGTCGGTCTTGTCGGCGGCTTCGTCGGCACGTATATTGCCCGCCGCTTCCCGCGCGGGTGGTATGACAAAGTTTTGTTCGGAAAGGCGGGGGATGCACCGTGTTCGGATTCGGAAAGCTGAAATTTAGAGGCGTTGACAAAAAGTATATTGACGACGCGGCGCATGTCGATGACTATAACTCCGCCGAGGCTATAGGGCGCGTTCGCCTGGGCAAGCTGTGCCTATATTACCGTGACCTCGGCAAGAAATACTATGTTCCTTATGAATATATTGACCGCACCTTTACCCGCATTAATGAATGCGCTCCCGATGACGGTCCTATAATCCACTATTATCGCCTTATTCTCGTGCATGACGGCGTGGAGTTTGCAAACCTTATTTTCAACGAGGAAAAAGATGTTGACCATATCCATGCGCGTTTGAAAGAGATTCGCCCTGAGATAGAATACGGTTATATTCCGCCTGCGGACGGCAAGCGTAGCCGTCTGTCGTGAAGGGGGGAGCGGGCTATGTACGATGTGACGGCTCTCGGCGAGCTATTGATCGACTTTACCTGCACGTCCCTTGATGTCGACGGATATCCGATTATGCAGGCGCACCCCGGCGGTGCGCCTGCAAACTACCTCGCCGCGCTTTCAAGGTTCGGTGCGAAGACGGCAATGCTCGGCAAGGTCGGCGGCGATGTGTTCGGTGAGCTTCTCATTAACACTCTGCGCTCAGTCGGCGTTTCCACCGAGGGCATGGTACGCACGGACGAGTTTTTCACTACTCTCGCCTTTGTTACGCTCGACGAGAACGGCGAGCGCGAATTTTCTTTCTCACGTAAGCCCGGTGCGGATACCCGGCTCTGCGTAGACGAAGTCAGGTATGACATTATCGACGAATCCCGCGTCTTCCACTTCGGCACACTTTCCATGACGGACGAACCCGCCCGCGAGGCGACTTACCGCGCCGTGGAGTATGCCGCAGAGCGCGGCAAGCTCATAAGCTTCGACCCGAATCTGAGAAAGCCGCTCTGGCACTCGCTTGATGATGCGCGGCGCGAAATGCTGTGGGGGCTTGCCCATGCCGATGTTGTCAAGATAAGCGACGAAGAGGTCGAGTTTCTCTTCGGTCTTTCGCCCATGGACGGTGCAGGTCATATTCTTGATAATTTCCCCGTGAAGCTGGTGTTTGTCACCTGCGGGGCGGACGGCTGTTTCTACAAAACCGCCGCCGTTACCGGGCATATCGGCGGCATAGCCGGGGTGAAGACTGTTGACACTACCGGCGCGGGTGATATTTTCGGCGGCTCTGCGATGTTCGCTCTGCTCAAAACCGGTAAAGACCCTGCCGCACTCAGCGATGACGAGCTTGCCGATATTGTCCGCTTCGCCTGCACCTCGGCGGGGCTTTCCACCGCGAAGCCCGGCGGCATATCCTCAGTTCCGGATTATGCCGAGGTTATAGCACGCAAAATACCCACTACCGAGCTTGACAAAAGCACGGAGCGGGAGGTATACACCGACAAAGCCTTGAAAGGAGATTGCTGATGTCATATTGCCACAAATGCGGTCACGTCCTGCCCGATGACGCAAACTTTTGCACCGAATGCGGAACACCGGTTTCCTCGGCGGCGATATCCGAGATGCGCCTGAATGGACAAGCTCAGCCTGCACCCGCAGTCAAAAGCAACGGATTTGCAAAGGGGCTTGTTCTCGGTCTTGTAGTTGCCGTGGTATGCCTTTTTGTGTCGTTGCTCATTGTCGGTATGAATACCGACAAGACCGACGTGGTGCGTGAGTCGCCCGAGCCTGCCGTGGAAATTACCGATGACCCTTCCGCAATTTATGATGACTACCGGGATTTGAACACTCCCAACATTGACTAAAGCCTCCCCACTATAGGCTGACATATTCCCCGCGCCTCTCTCATATCGACATTGATAAGAGAGGCGTGGTTTTTTTGTGTTTCCTTGCCGCTTCTGTGTCGTTTTATGCGCGGAGTGAATGCAAATAAAGCTTGAAATACGGCAAGACACATCTTGTAATAAAGAGGAATAAAAAGTAAGAACGCGATATATCGGCAGAGTGTGACACAGACTATGCCGGTTTGCATTTCTATTAAATGCGGGGTAGTGTGGCGTGAGAAAGAAAAAGATATGGTTTTTCAGAGCGGGTGCGATCGTCCTTGTTGTGCTTGCCGCGGCACTTGCGGCGTGGAGCGTGAGGCTTGACCGCAGAGATGTAAATATCTCCGAGACTCCGAGCAATACAAGTGAGACAGTTCCCATTCCCGGTGAAAAAGCGGAGCTTGCCGAGGCAGAGGTCTTGACAACGGTGGAAGAGGATTATTCCGACCTTGCCGAAGACGGCTTTGTCCTCTCGGACGGCTTTTTGTATGAGCTGGATTCGACCGGGCATATAATGAAGGAGCATTCCGACGGCATGCTCTACTTTGCCGCCGATGGGCGGTATACCTCCGGTGATGTGGAGCTGGACGAGCTTGTCGCCTCACTGATACTGTCACAAACCACGACCTCCTCGTCTCGCATAGACAAGCTTCACAGCCTTTATGACTATGTCCGTGACAATATGGTGTACGTGGGGTATGTGAACAATAATTATTCATATGCCGAGCCGAACGGTGTCAACGGCTGGGGAAACTCCGTTGCGAAAGAGGCGTTGCAGACGCTTGCAGGCAATTGCTACTATGACGGCTTTGTGGTCTATACATATAAAACCGAGCTTGACGGGACCGTAAGAGCCGTTCAAAAACGCTGAGCCGAGCGCGGCAAAAAACAGATGAATAATTCATGTTTGTGTGGTATAATGATCTAAAATACCGAAACACGCCGAAACACTTTGCCGCCGATCCCGCCTACCCGCCTATATGATCTGATTGACGGTTGCGCTTGCCGCGCTTTGGGAGACACTTGAATGACGAAAATACTTTTTATTTGCCACGGCACTACCTCTGCGAGTAAAACTCGTGTCGGATATTAGTTGGGTAAATCAGTGCAAATCGTGGCGTTGCGGAAAGTGCCTTACTACGGTTTTACTACGAGTCAGCAAATGAAGGCAAATAATGTACAAAACCCTGTTTTTCACGGTATTTCAGACACT
>CAZBYU010000055.1:0-7401 GCA_964496235.1 uncultured Oscillospiraceae bacterium
GCGCGACCTTCCGCTTAGGAGGCGGACGCTCTATCCTGCTGAGCTACGGAAGCGTGTTTACAGCCTGTACATTCTAACGCAGATTAGCCGCCGTGTCAACGGCGAAATTTCCGTGTACAATTAATCCGAAGAGGGGATGGCTATGCTCAAATTAAAGAACATAAAAAAAGACTACATGGCGGGAGACTCCGTTGTCCACGCGCTCAAGGGGATTGACCTTGAGTTTCGTGAAAACGAGTTTGTCGCCATTTTGGGTCATTCCGGTTGCGGCAAGACCACGCTTTTGAACATCATCGGCGGGCTTGACGGCTACACCTCCGGTGACCTTGTCATAAACGGCAAATCCACCAAGAACTTCACCGATGCCGACTGGGACTCTTATCGCAACCACTCCATCGGCTTCGTCTTCCAGTCGTATAACCTCATTCCCCATCAGACGGTTCTCTCAAATGTAGAGCTTGCTCTCACGCTCTCCGGTGTTGCCCCGGCTGAACGCAAGGCTCGCGCGATCGACGCGCTGAAAAAGGTCGGTCTTGAAGACCAGATTTACAAAAAGCCCAACCAGATGTCCGGCGGCCAGATGCAGCGCGTTGCAATTGCCCGCGCCCTTGTAAATGACCCGGATATCCTCCTTGCCGATGAACCCACCGGCGCACTTGACTCCGACACCTCCGTGCAGATAATGAATATCCTGAAAGAGATATCCGCCGACAAGCTCATCATCATGGTCACGCATAACCCCGACCTTGCCGAGGAGTACGCCGGACGCATTATCCGCTTAAAGGACGGCTTGATCACCGCCGACTCTGACCCATATACAAGCGCGGAGGAGGAAGCCACCGATACAACAAAGCAAAAAAAGACCTCCATGAGCTTTGTGACGGCGTTTGCACTATCTATGAATAACCTCCTCACCAAAAAGGCGAGGACTATACTTACCGCCTTTGCCGGAAGCATCGGCATTATCGGCATCGCTCTCATAATGTCTCTTTCAAACGGCATTCAAAATTACATCGACAAGGTGCAGGAGGATACGCTTTCAAGCTACCCCCTCACTATCGAGGCGGAAAGCTATGACATGTCGAGCATGATGACCTCGCTCATGGGTGTGCAGTCCGAGGCGGCGGAGTTTAAGCATGAAAAGGACGCGGTGTATTCCAACACCATTCTTTATGACATGATAAACTCCATGGTCTCTGCCGACAAGGAGGTCAACAACCTCAAGCCCTTCAAGGAGTTTTTGGAGACCGACCCCGAGATTCAGCAGTATATAAGCTCCATTCTTTATTCCTATGACCTCGACATGAACCTCTATGCCGAGGACGTGGACGATAATATAGTCAAAACCGATATCACCGAGCTTATCCAGTCGGCTATGAGTGCCACCTTTGGCGGTGACTACAGCTCGTATTTCTCCACCTTCGGCTCTTACTATTCCATTGCCGATGCGTGGCAGGAGATGTTGCCCGGCGAGAATGGGGAGCTTGTCAATCCTCTGTTGAAGGAGCAGTATGATCTTGTCTACGGTCATTGGCCAGAGAACTATGACGAGGTCGTGCTTACCGTGAACAAGAATAACGAGGTCTCCGACCTTGTCCTCTATGCGCTCGGTCTTAAATCCAACAGCTCTCTTGCAGACGATATGCAGACCTTTATAGATCAGGATAACCTCAACACCACCATCGAAAGCTGGAGCTATGAGGATATTTGCAGTCGCATCGTCCGCTATATCTATCCCGCCGACCAGTACAGCTATAGCGAAGAGGACGGCGAGTATGTCAATATGGCAGATGAAGAGCTCGGTCTAAAAACGCTCTATAAAAACGGCATGGATGTCAAGATCGTCGGCATCATCCGCCAGAATGAGGACGCGGTTTCCGGCATGATAACCGGCTCGATCGGCTATACTCATGCACTTGTCGAGCATGTTGTCGAGATCGCCGCGACGAAGGAGCTTGTCCGCAAACAGCTTGATGACCCCGCGCATGACGTTTTCAATGGTCTGCCGTTCCTCGAAAACGAGGACGAGGCGTTTTCCAACTCCCGCAAGACCGAGGCGGCGAAGGAATATATCGCCAATGCCGATGATGAACAGCTTGCCGACGTGTACGTCGACTATATGAGCGTTCCCGAGGACGATTATGTGCAGGAGCTTGTCGATGAGCAGACCGAGGGCATGACCCGCGCCGACATTGAGGACATGGTTGTCACAAGCTACCCCGAGTATTCCTCCATGCTCAGCAAGATGGACGATGACACCCTCTTTGACTATGTCGACCAGATGATCGCCGAGCAGGTTAAGGAGATATACGCCTCTCAGATGGAGGCACTTTATCGCAACCTCTCCGATAGCAAGCTTGCCCATGAGTTTGAGCTACTTGCCTTGGAGGATGACGATTATCTCTGGATTTACAATAATGCCATGCCGCCGGTATATTCCGAGTCCACTTACAAGGAAAACCTCAAAAAGCTCGGCTATGTCGACCTTGACGTGTACGTCGACTATATGAGCGTTCCCGAGGACGATTATGTGCAGGAGCTTGTCGATGAGCAGACCGAGGGCATGACCCGCGCCGACATTGAGGACATGGTTGTCACAAGCTACCCCGAGTATTCCTCCATGCTCAGCAAGATGGACGATGACACCCTCTTTGACTATGTCGACCAGATGATCGCCGAGCAGGTTAAGGAGATATACGCCTCTCAGATGGAGGCACTTTATCGCAACCTCTCCGATAGCAAGCTTGCCCATGAGTTTGAGCTACTTGCCTTGGAGGATGACGATTATCTCTGGATTTACAATAATGCCATGCCGCCGGTATATTCCGAGTCCACTTACAAGGAAAACCTCAAAAAGCTCGGCTATGTCGACCTTGACACTCCCTCCACGATCAATATCTATGTCTCTACCTTTGAGAATAAGGACGCTATTTCCGATGCTATCGAGCGTTATAACGACGCGGTGTCCGATGATGACGAGATCACCTATACCGACGTTGTCGCGCTCCTCATGAGTTCGATTACGACTATAATAGATGTCATCAGCTATGTCCTTATCGCGTTTGTTGCCATCTCGCTTGTCGTTTCTTCGATTATGATAGGTATCATCACCTATATAAGCGTTCTTGAGCGCACCAAGGAGATCGGTATTCTCCGCGCTATCGGCGCGTCGAAGCAGGATGTCTCCCGCGTGTTCAATGCCGAGACCTTTATCATCGGTCTTTCCGCCGGCGCGATCGGTATACTTGCCACGGTGCTTTTGAATATACCGATTACCATGATAGTCCGAGATCTTACCGGCATCATGGTGCTGAAAGCGTCACTGCCGTGGGTCGGTGCCGTCGGTCTTATCGTGATAAGCGTCGTGCTTACGTTCATCGCCGGTCTTATCCCGTCCAGCCTCGCGGCAAAGAAAGACCCCGTCGAAGCACTCCGCACCGAATAAAGTCAGAAAGTCAGTATGTGAAAAAGTCAGCCGGTATTATACCGGCTGACTTTGGAGTATAATCTATCATCAGCCGATGGGGAGCGATGAGAATGGGACTTGCTCAATTAAAGCGCGAAAGCACACTTAAACGCGAGTGGGAGGCATTTGCGAAAAGGGAAGCGGCGTATCTGAAACGCCTGAGCGGGAGCAAGGATTCGGCGTTGAATTCTCTCCTTGCCGACAAAGTACCCGATAAGCTGCAACAGAGCTTAAACGCGGCGTTTGAAAAGGCGTTCATGCTCATATTTGAAAAGGGTACGAGAATAATCGAAAAAACCTATAACAAAACCAAGCTGGAAAACCGTTATAAGCTCAACAGCTACGCCGATAATTTCACCGGTAGTCGCAAAACCATACGCGCTTTTTCCAAGGACGCGAAGCGCACGGGCGGCGTCAATCTGCTTGTTTCCGGTGCGTCCGGCATCGGGATGGGGCTTTTCGGTATCGGCTTGCCTGATATCCCGCTTTTCACTGCCATGCTCCTGAAATGCGTTTATGAAATTGCCCTCAGCTACGGATATTCCTACGATACACCGGAAGAGAAGTATTTCATTCTCCTCGTTGTTGAGGGTGCACTATCTCGGGGTGAGCATTTATCGCGCGTCAATGCCGCAGTCGATGAGTATATACGCGAGCCGCACCTTGCCGAGGGCTGTACGCTTAAAGAGTGCATCAAAGGTGCGAGCGCGGGCTTATCCGGAGAGCTTTTGTATATGAAGTTTCTGCAAGGCGCACCCATTGTCGGCGCGGTGGGCGGTGCATATGACGCGGTATATATGAAAAAGGTCTCCGACTTCGCCAGCTTGAAATATGAAAAACGCTTTTTGTATGATAAAATGCGGGAAGTAAAAAAACACCTCTGAGCCGTGTGGCTCAGAGGTGTTTTTTACATTGCTTCTATTTCCTTGAGGTTATATTCGTTGCCGGTGACAAGAAAGGTGTTGAAGCTGTGGCAGTGCGGGCATTCCTTGCCGAATTGCACCGTGGAATAGGTTCCCTTGCAGTCCTGACAGTACGTCACGCCCGGAAGCGTCTCTATTTTCAGCTCCGCTTCGGTCAAAATCGGGTGGCTTTTTCGTGCGTACAGCCAAAAATCCGCCAGATAATCCGGTATTATCCCGCTGACCTCGCCCACCTCAAGCGTGACCGAGCCGACCTTGGTCAGTGCGTTCTCCTCGGCGAGCTTCTCCACCGTCTCTATAACGTATATAACAGTTCCCAGCTCGTGCATTACTTGCCCTTCTTACGCATTATCTTGACCTCGCGCTTGAGCGTGTAGGGCAAAATCGCTTTGAGCTTGTCCTCTGCCTTTATCATCGTGGAAGCCTCTGGCAGATCGCGGCTGAGATGTATAGCGTCGAACTCGCAACGCGTCGTACACAGACCACAGCCAATGCACTTGTTCTCGTCTACAACCGTTGCACCGCAACCGAGGCAGCGTGCTGCCTCGCGCTTTACCTGTTCTTCGGTGAAGCTCAGATGCGCGTTGTCAAAGCTCTTGACCTTCGTGGCATCCTTGCTGGGAATCTGGCGAGAGGAGTTGTCGAAGCTATTCACGGGGATAAGCACGTTATCCTTGTCAAGCTCAATGAACTGACGGCGGTTACGCGCGAGAGTAAGGCTCTGCCCCTCGTGGACGTAGCGGTGCAGAGATTCTGCGGCCTCACGTCCTGCGGCAATAGCGTCGATTGCGAACTTCGGACCGGTCAGCGCGTCGCCGCCGACGAAGATGTCGCTCTGTGTGGTCTGGAGTGTTACGGGGTCTGCTATGACAGTGCCGTTGGGGTTGAAGGTCATACCTTCTGCGGCGATGTTGCCAAGCTCGACCTTCTGTCCTATTGCGGAAATGACGGAGTCGACCTCGATAGTCTCGAACTTGCCTGTGCCGACGGCCTTGCGGCGACCCTTCTCGTCTGCCTCGCCCAGCTCCATAAGCTCGACCTTGATAGCTGTGACCTTGCCGTTTTCGCCGATAAGCTCCACGGGGGCGGCGAGGAACTTGAACTTCACGCCCTCCTCAACGGCTTCCGCAACCTCTGCCTTGTCTGCGGGCATCTCGTTTTCGGAGCGGCGGTATATGATATAGGTCTCCTCTGCGCCGAGCCTTACTGCACTGCGACACACGTCCATTGCGACGTTGCCGCCGCCGATGACCGCGCACTTCTTGCCGACTGCGGGGTTCTTGTTGAGGTTAACCTCGCGCATGAAGTCAACGCCGCCGAACACACCGGAAAGCTCCTCGCCGGGAATATCGAGCGGGGCGGATTTCTGTGCGCCGATGCCGAGGAAGAAGCCCTTGTAGCCCTGAGCGCGAAGTTCATCGAGGGTGACATCTTTGCCGACTTCAACGCCGCACTTGAACTCAACACCCATCTCGCGAAGAACGTCAATCTCCGCGTTCACCACGTCGCGGTTGAGACGGAAGGAGGGAATACCCACGGTCAGCATGCCGCCGGGTACTTCGTTCTTCTCGAACACGGTCACGGGGTAGCCCATGTTGGACAGAAAATATGCACAGCTCATGCCGGCGGGACCTGCGCCGATAACGGCGATCTTTTCGGCGTAATCCGCGGTGTCTGCCTTGCGGGTGCGACGCGCGGGAACGTAACGCTTCTCCGTGTGAAGCTCCTGCTCGGCGATGAATTTCTTTATCTCGTCGATGGCGATGGGCGCGTCGACAGTGCCGCGGGTGCATGCATCCTCACAGCGGCGGTTGCATATGCTGCCGCATACGGCGGGGAAGGGGTTGTCCTGCTTGATAAGCTTGAGCGCGTCGAGATAACGCCCCTCTGCGGCCATCTTTATGTAGCCTTGTACGGCAATATGTGCAGGACACGCGGTCTTGCACGGTGCCGTGCCGCTGTCGTAGCAGTTTATCATGTTGTTGTCGCGGTAGTTCTCGTCCCACTTCTCAGGACCCCACTTTGTGTCGTCGGGAAGTTCGTGCTTGGGATATTCCACAGGACCGTCTTTCTTGCATAGCTTCTGACCGAGCTTGGCGGCACCTGCGGGGCAGACCTCAACGCACTTGCCGCATGCCACGCATTTTTCAACCTCCACGTGCGCTCTGTATGCACTGCGGGACATGTTCGGCGTGTTGAAAAGCTGAGATGTACGCAGACCGTAGCATACGCCGGGGGCGCAGTTGCAGATGGCGAAAATCTTGTCCTCGCCGTCGATGTTGGTTATCTGGTGGACATAGCCCTCATCCTCTGCACGCTGGAGTATCTCCATGACCTCGTCGTAGGATATGAGTTTGCCGTCCTTGCCGGTCTCGTCGCAGTATTTGGCGGTGTCACCCACGGCGATGCACCAAAGATCCTCGATGTCGCCCGTACCCTCGCCGCGAACGCTCTGTGCGCGGCGGCAAGAGCAAACACCCACAGCGTAAGTGTCGTACTTCTTCAGCCAGTGAGAAAGATGCTCTATACTCACGGACTTTGACCCGCTCGGAATTGCTTTCTCCACGGGGATAACATGCATGCCTATGCCCGCACCTCCGGGAGGCACCATCGGAGTCACATTTTCCAGCGGCAGACGCGCCATATCGTGGAACATATCCGCGACCTCCGGATGCTCCTTTACGAAGCCGGCGCGCATATTCAAGAATTCCGCCGCGCCGGGAACGAACAGGGGTAATACATACTGCTTGACATGCTCGTCGTTTTCCCAGTTGTATTCGAGCAGACCGATACAGCTCATTTCGTACAGCTTCTCTTCAAGATGCTTGTCATCGGTCGCACCGCACGCGGCCTTGATCTCCTCAAATCTCATGGGGGTGCGTTGCTTCATGCTCAGCGCGATGTCAACCATCTCGTCATCGAGTACGTTTACAAGCCCTTTGTACTCCGGGCAGGTTTCGTCGAGCTTTTTCAGCCCGAGCTTATAGGGAATGCGGTCGGTCATTTTTTTGC
>CAZBYU010000056.1:0-7388 GCA_964496235.1 uncultured Oscillospiraceae bacterium
GTGCGAAGCCCAACTGATAGGGAAAGTTTTTGAAATAATCATTATAATAGCTTAAATCGCCCTTTGCCGCCTGTCGGGCAAAAAAGGTGATGACGTACGAGTCCTCAGACGGTTGAAGCTTAGCGGAGCAGACAAAGAGTACACCCAGCACAGCAAGCCACAACGCCATAACTAAGGTGACATGCGAGGCTTTTACACGAGAAACAAGTCGGCAAATAATATAAACTGTCGCCGTACATATAACAAGAACTATACTGTTGAGAAATAAATTATCGTAATTGAAAGTGACTATCTCGCCACCGACGCCGCCGGTACTCATACCGGTCGTGCGTATCATGGACATGGAGAGCAAAAAAGCCATAAAGAGTAGGGTGAGTGCGAGTATCCCACGCGCACATACGCGCGGAAAGCCGTTTGATTTTCTGTTTATTCTCGTACCCATAGCAATATCCCCATATCTATTATTTCTTTACCATTCAAGCTTGACTATAATTACCCCTTCGTCGCGCACTATGCCGCCGTCTGCAGGATACCTCGGCATGTTCGCGGCAATGACAAGCTGGTCTTGGGTAAGCTCGGTTTCGTCTATAATCTCACAGCCCACCCCCATATAATACCGCAACAGCTTATCGCGGCTATACACCGAAAGAAGCTCATCCCCGACGGAAATAAGGTTCGTTGTCTCAATTTCTGATATTTTATAAACCTGCTCTACACCATCTCCGAGAAGTGCAATTTTATCGTCATCCGAATATCCCGGCAAGCTCTTAATGCGCGAGGTAAGTGCAGTATAAAAGCCATAGCTCTCTTCATAGACAAGCTTTTGCTTCAGATAAATCTTGTTTGAATAGACAAGATTGCACATTACTATCACAGCAAGACATATAGCCCCGAGATCTCGCAAATACAGTCTTCCCACGCTCCAGTCCTCATTGTCAAGCACTGCCGCAGAGAGGACATAAATGCTGATAAAACCGTATAGCATAAGCGAATGGACAAAAGGAAAAACAACTATGCAGTTAATCGCAAAGGGTAAAATAACAATGAGTACGACCGTAAGAATCACTCTCGGCAAATCACGGTCTTTTATTACACTCTTAATCATTGCCACAAAAACTACAACGAGTAACAAAGCATTCGATATCTGCGCGACTTTCGTTGAAATATACTGTAAATATTTATAGCGAAAGAAGTAATAAAACGAAAGATACGCCGATTTCACGAAATCCAAGAGTTTACGCGGGGTCAGCTCAACATTCATGGAATTTGAGGCATATTCATTATACTCCGTTCCGGTTACAAAGAGTATCAACTTATTCAAAGAGAAATAGAGCATGACACCCGCAAGCATAACGGCAACTGCCTTTATCCCGAAACAAATCCCATCTTTCGCCGTCCATTCACGCTTGAGAAGCTTAATTATGATATAAACCACAAAAAGGCTCGCCGCGAGGGAGAGATAAGCCTGATAAACAGCGCATCCGAGACAGAAAAGAAGCACACTTACTCCACAGCGGGCTTTCCCGCCACGTGTCAGCTCATACACGCTAAGTGAGAAAAACAAAAAGGTCAGAGCGTAGGGTGCGACAGTGAACATATAGGTCATAGTCAGCGTCTCCGCCGGGAAGGTAACTATCACCGCCGCGAGAAGGACTTGGAGAAGACGGCTTTTAATCTCAAAGGTATGGATAATAACGCAACACGCCGTACTCAAAAGTGCAACGGAGATAACGCCGTTTATCCACGGCATTGAAATGTCCGGGAATACCGCACTCGTGAGAGCGAGAAACCACCTGCCGGAATCGAGAGTTGCACCCTTGGAGAAAAGATATTCAAGTTCGTCAATCCCGACGAACTTGTTTGTGATGGCGTACATGTACGCCGCGAGACCGAAAAGCAGACCGCAGAGGAAAGTAAGCCTATACTCGCTCATGAGATTTTTCTGTGTCGATATGGAATTTGTCATAAGCTTCACTCCCCTGTTGTCTGATTATTTATCCAAGCTTGACTATAATGAAATCACCTACAAGCTTCACAGAGCCGTCATAAGGGTATATCGGCATGCTGTCCACCTCCGCGATTGCGCCGGAAGCGTCCCATTTTGCCCAATCAAAGGTGGGCGGGGCAAAGCCGGCGTAGTAGGTGAGGAAATCACTGCGGCTGTAGACATTGATAAGCCCCTCCATTATGCCGACGAGGTCAGAGGTATCTATCTCGTCGGATTCATGCAAAAGCTCATGGGCATCGCCGGTGATAAACACCATAGTATCCTCGCCATACCCCGGAGTTTCCTTAACGCGAGAGGTCAACGTGGAATAAAACGAATACGCGTTTTCATATTCGAGCTTCATTTTAAGATATAGCCTGTTTGCATACAGAATATTGCAGCAAGCTATCACTGCCATTGCCGCACAGAGTATGTCCCGCAGAGCATAATGTTTTTCTCTCATAAGGCTTTCACATGATACACAGGCAAGGATATACACCGCCACGAAGCTATAGAGCATAAGCGTATGCCGCTGTGCGGAAACAATGTAAAGGCAATTGACGCTGAGCGGCACAAGGAGCAGTAACAGCAGCAGCAACGCCACGCGGGATTTATCACGGCATTTGATCATAAACACAACCAGCTCAAAGCCGCAGAGAGCAAGACAGAGGAAATGAAGCCCTGCAGACAGCGGTGTTGCAACAAGGTGATAGTAGCCGCGATAAAAATAACCCAGAAATGCCGTGAATGCCACACGAATACCGAAAAGGACGGATTCGATGTCCGTTTGGAAGCTTGCGTCGGCATAGGAATTGTACTCCGTATGGGTAAACGCCATGGCAAGCTTGTTGACGAAGTAATATACCGCAAGGGCGAGTAAAAGATACAACAGGCATTCAAGCCCATTGCGGATTATTTCTCGGACACTCCGCTCGCCGTCAAGCGTTAGTTTGATTAAATAAACCACGCAAAAGCTTGCCGGCACAGCAAGATACGCCTGATAAATACCGAGCGAAAACGCCAACAGCACAGCTCCCACAAAATAGCGCGGTTTTCCGCCGGTGCATAGTACAACATACACAGACAGCACCGCGAGCAAGACCGCGAGTGCATATGGTGCACAGGTGAACATATAGCTGAACGTGACAATCTGCGAGGGGAAAACAACCATAAGCGCGGCAAGAACTGCCTTGATAAGCTCGCTTTTTATCTCGAACACGTGCACTGTGATGCATGCCGCCGCGATGAGCATGAAAAGCGAAAGCACACCGTTTATCCACGGCATGGATATGTCGGGGAATATCCAGCTTGTCAGCGCGAGAGCCCAACGACCGGAGCTTAATGACTCGCCCTTTCCGAAAAGCCCGGCTATCTCGTCAAGGTTCAAAAGCTTATTGGTAAACACGAAAAGATACGCCGAGAAACCGGCAACAAGCGCGGAGATGGCGGGAAGCAGATAATATTTTGCATCTGTTTTGTTTATTCTGCTCACCATCATCGCTCGTCTGCCTTTCCTTGTGGTCTATCTAAGCTTGAATACTTTTCCGCACTGTGCGGGTACGGTACCTGTGTAAACGCCGCAATGCGCCGCGGTGCAGTCTGCGGTAAAATCCGCTTCATGCTCGGCGCGGTTTATGACAGCGAGATACGCGCCGTTCTCCGCCGCAACACCCAGCGCGTCAACAGCGTCGTTTATATATCTAAGTATCATGAGAACATCGGCGTTTTCGGTCATGAAAACCGCCTCGCCGGTACTCATAATGGGGTTTGAATTTCTCAGCTCGGCAAGCGCGGCATAGTGCGCGGCAAGCTCCGCCTCCCCTTCCTTGAAGGGTATGCGATTAAATGGGTCGCACACGCCGCACATGCCCTGCTCATCGCCGTAATACACACTCGGCACACCCGGCACGGCAAACTGAATTGTCGCACACAGTCGTTCAAGCACAAGCGCGTGTGCAAGTGCCTCGCCGGAAAACTGAAGCTGAATCTGTTGCTCGCGGCTGAGGTCACGTATATTGAAGTCAACACACAGTGCAGTGCGAAGCCTGTCCACATCGTGCGTTCCCAACAGGTTCATGAGCGAATAATACAGCGGCTTGGGATAATTCATCTGCTGAGATATGAGAAAATCCCGGAGTGCGTATGCGTCAATATGCCCACGTGCAAAGGCGAGAACCGCGTTTCTGAACGGATAGTTCATCACACTGTCGAGTGAATAGCCGAGGGCGTAGTTGCGGCGTTTGCCGTAGCTTTCCTTGATTACGGCATCCTCCCACACCTCGCCGAGGATAAGTGCGTCCGGCTTTTCTTCCTTCGCCGCGCGGCGAATGAGGGCAAGTGCCTCATCGGGCAATTCATCGGCAACATCGAGCCGCCAACCAGCCGCACCGCGACGAAGCCATGTTTTGACGACGCTGTTATCGCCGGAGATGATATAATCTTGCCACTCTCGGTTTGTCTCGTCCACCTCGGGCAGATCCTTAAACCCCCACCAACAGCGGTAATCATCGGGAAATTCTTTGAAATCATACCACGAGAAAAACTCGGATCTTTCGCCCTGGCATGCACCGACCGTGGGATAGTTACCATAGCGGTTGAAATATACGCTGTCTGCCCCGGTATGGGAAAACACACCGTCCAGCACAATGCGTATTCCACGCTCCCCTGCGGAACGGCAAAGGCTTTCAAAATCCTCGGTCGTACCGAGAATGGGATCGGGGCGCATATAGTCGGAGGCATCGTAACGGTGGTTTGAACGTGCCTCGACTATGGGGTTAAGATAAAGCACGGTCATGCCCAGATTTTTGAGGTAATCAAGCTTGTTCTCTATCCCTTTCAACGTTCCCCCGTAAAAATCATCGGGGCTATAGTCACGTTCAAAAGGGCGAGGTAGATAACGCACAGGCTCGTCAAGACTCGTGTGAAGCTCCGCAGTTTGACCGAGAGCGCGGTGATACTCCACGCCGCGACGCGCCGTGTCATCATCTGAAAACGCAAAACGGTCGGGAAAAATCTGATACATCACACTGCGCCTGAACCATGCGGGTGTGTCAAACTCGGCAAGTGCCACAGTGAGGCGAAAACCGCCCATTTCGCGTCCGAACACGCGACCGATGTATCCGGATGCATCGGGACATAGCCAATGTGTACCGTCCTCGGTCTCAATGCGGAAAAAGTACCACAATGCCGCAGGGGTATCCGGAGCGTCGAAGTGAACGACATAATCACGCCCATCACGTTGCATTTGATACTCCGTGCGATAACCGTCACCGTACAGTACAAGCTCCGCCGTTTTCACCGCGCCGCCGAGTACACGAAACGCCATGCGTAGTTTCTCGCCGCACTTTGCCGCACCCTGAGGGGCGCGATACTCCGCGCGTCGGGCATCGTACATCACAGACAGTCGATAACCCGCCGCAGAGCGAAGAAGACTTATAACATGCGCCGTGCGCGGTTGAAGAGGATAGACATCGTCGGTGTTTATCCCCTCCGCGCGAATATCGGCACAGCAATGCGTGACGACATTATATGCCACGTTCATCGCAAAACCGCAATCATCCATCAAAAGTCGCATAAGCTCCGGCGCGACGAGTGGATTATCATCACAATAAAAGCATTCTCGCAAGCGGTCAAGCGTCAGACCGCGCTTTAAGCAGCATTGCGCCGCATGATACGCCGTCGCCGCCGCATTAAAATACTGACGAATAAGCGCAGGGCAGGATTCGCTCCCTAATAGAGCGCACAGCTTTTCATCGCCGCCGACGGCTTTCCACTGTCCACCGTCGAGCTGAGCGCTGACGGCACGACGACCTGTGTATTCAATGGAAAGCGTATATTCATTCGACCAGTGTTCCTTATAGCTTCCACCGAAACATATATTATAACAAGCGTTATTTACAGCATACATATATACAGTTTTGCATACTCCTGTGCAGATATATCAAAGCCGAAATCAGCCTGCATGGCGTTGGATATAAGCGATTTCATCACGGCTTTATCCTGCCACGCGGAAAGGGCGCGGCGGACGGCATCGCGAAGCTCCCATGCGTCGTAATTGGCAAATGTGAAGCCCGTACCCTCACCTGTATATTGATTATATGGAATCACGGTATCACGCAGACCGCCGGTTTCACGCACGATGGGGAGAGAGCCGTAACGCATGGCAAGCATCTGGCTCAGACCACACGGCTCAAAGCGGGAGGGCATGATGAAAAAGTCACTTCCGGCATAGTAAAGATGCGACAGCTCCTCATTATATCCGAGGTAGGCACAAAGTCTGCCTTTATACCGCTCCTGTGCGCCGCGCATAAAGCTTTCAAATCTGTCTTCGCCCGAGCCGAGAAGGACAAATTGCATATCCTCGTGGCTCATCAGCTCATCAATGGCGCAGGAAACGAGATCAAAGCCCTTTTGCTCGGTCATGCGCGTGACCATGGCAAAAAGCGGAACATCAGGACGCACTTCCAGCCCCATACGCTCTTGCAGGGCGGCTTTGCACTGTGCCTTTCCTTTTAGGTGTCCCCTGTCGAAGCGTACGGGAATCTTCTCGTCGCTCTTGGGATTGAAGACCTGCTTGTCAATACCGTTTATAATGCCCGAAAGGTCGGCGGAGCGGGCATTGAGAATTCCGTCAAGACCTTCAGAGAAATACGGAGTGCGAATCTCCCAAGCATAACTGGGAGAGACGGTATTTATCTTGTGAGAGAATACGCAACCGGCTTTTAGGAAGTTTGCACAGCCGTAAAGCTCCATATATTCTGCGGTATAATACTTGGAATCCACGCCTAGGAGATCCTGAACGAAATCAAAGCCGCACTTGCCCTGAAAGGCAATATTATGTATCGTCAAAAGGAACTTGAGCTTCTCCTGTACCGCGCCCGAATACTGAGTGCGCGCGAGCATGGGGATCATGGCAGTGTGCCAGTCGTTGCAATGGATAACGTCCACGTCGAAGTCAAGGCTGGGAATCGCGTCAAGCACGGCGCGGCAGAAAAAAGCGTACTGCTCGATCTCGTCGTAGCCGCCGCGATATATCCAGTCGCCGAAATAACGGTCACTGTCGACAAGGTAAATGGTAACTCCATCAAGCTCGAGCATTTCAATACCCACATATTCATGCCGCCAGCCGAGATCGACATAGAAATAAAAAAGATGGCGGACGAGATCAGCGTATTTTTCTTTAATAATGCGGTGATAGGGCGTGATGACGCGGGCATCAATGCCAAGCTTCGCAAGGGATTTGGGCAAAGTGCCGACAACATCGGCAAGCCCGCCGGTTTTGGAGAGAGGCGCACATTCCGCCGAGGCGAGAAGCACATTCGGCAAGGTCGATCTTCCACGTTGAGCAAGCATTTCACGAAATTCTTTTTTCATGTCATTTCCTCCGTCTTGTTCATATGCG
>CAZBYU010000057.1:0-7317 GCA_964496235.1 uncultured Oscillospiraceae bacterium
CACTAGCTTTCTTTGCCCTTTTTACACCAATATATAGCCGGTATGCACCGTTCTCGCTAAAACGGACATCATACCCTCCGGTATTCGCTCGTAATTGCAGCCTGTCTGTCATATTTCTTTATGTAGTTCCACAACTTTTTCTCTCGTGGGTGGGCTTTTCCCAACTATGGGGGAGCTGTGTTAAGGTATGAGCGTCTTCTTATCTCCTGGGCGTATTCATTGTATAGCTCAATTGTGGCTTGTCTTGTATCCACGTCTAGTGCCTTTTCCCAATTATCAATTTCGCTAGCGAGTGCTTTGCGCGTCAGCTCAATGTCCTTTTTCGTGAGTGTAAGAAATATTAAAAAGGCTGTTGCAAGATTGCTCTTGCAACAGCCCGGTTTTAATGCTTATTCGGTTTAAGTGCTTATTCGCCCTTCTCGGCTTCGAGAGCGGCAAGGCGCATCTTGAAGACCTGGCAGATAGACTCAACGCGGGTCTTGAGAGCTTCGGGGCTGTACTCGCGGTCATCCCAGAAGTCACCCTCAATGTAGAAGCAGGGGATATGCAGGGTCTCTTCGACCATCTTCGCCTGGAGCTTCTGCTGAGGACCGACCCAACGGTCAAAGTCGAACAGACCGAGCAACATGCCGTTTGCATTGTAGGTCTTGAGCTTTTCAATGTAGCTGTCGCACTCGTTCTTCATGTTGGAACACATCGGGTTGCGAGACCATGCCTCGGCGGCGGTGTACCACGGGTCGTCCGGACGCGTGGGCGGCTGAGTCTGGCGAGAGGACTGGGTCAGCGCACATGCGAACTGAACCATCAGACCATTCTGGCGGAACATCTGACCGAGCCAGGGAATGCAGTAAGGCAGGTTGCGGATAGCGACCTTGGGAGTACCCTTGGGCATTACGCCCTCGCCGGCCTTGATGGCGGCGCGTAGCTCCTTGGTCAGAATGTCAACAGCCTCTTCGGCGTACTTCGTGCCGCTGTTGAAGGGAACGTTCATGATGCACTGTGCAAGAGAGACGGAGTCGCCGCCCAGAACGGGGGGATCGGCGGTCGCGGCAAGCTGGGTCAGAACGCCGACCTTGAAGCCGTATGCACGCATCTTGTTGTTCGCGTTGGCGACGTGTGCCGGGGTGATCTCAATGCCGATGGCATCGCTTATTGCCTTCACACCGAGCTTCATCTGCTCAGACATGAATTCAACACGGGCGGTGATGTCCTCTTCCTTCTCGCTGAGGAGAGAGTCATGAGGAGCGCGGGAAACGTGGTACTTCCACTCCTTGCCGGTGATGCCCTGGAGCATCTCGTCGGTCTTCGGACCTTCGTCGCAGTTGAAGCCCCAGCTCCAGATGATGTCGGGAGCGGCTATGACGTTCTCAACATATGCGGCAACGCGCATCTTGTTAAGCGGGCAGTGACGGCAACCGTAGGTGAAGCCGTAGGACTCGGCGATATCCATCCAGGGTGCCGCGGCATGGAAGAAGGAGTTGAGTATGTTAACGAGCATGTGGTCGGGGAAACCGATGAACACGTTGTCTCCGCCGGCTTCCTTGACGGCGTAGTAGTAGTTGGAGATAGCGGGGAGTATACCGTAGACTATCTTCTTGCCCTCGGCCTTGTAGGTCGGGGTCATGCACTGCTCAACGCCCTCGCGCAGGTATGCGGCAATGAGCTTGCGAACGCCGAGATACTTGATATCCCAGTTTTCGGGGATATAGTGGTCAATTGCGTTTGCGATGACGGCATCGTCGAGCTTAAGAGCTTTGCGCGCGATGAGCCACTTGGGCATAAACTCCTGAATTTCTTCCTCGCTGAAAGCTAACAGCTCAAGCAATTCGCGGTTGACATCTCTCATTTTATTTTGCCTCCTTTACACTCTCAACAAAGCTCTCGATCCTGGTAGCCAAGGGAGCGGTAGCCTCACGAGAATATTCGTAAGAGGTTTCAAGCTTCATGATGGGGATGTTAAGCTCCTTAAGCCACTTGGAATAGCAGGTGAACTCCATGTCGTAAATTTCGTCGAAGGAGAGCTGGTACCAAAGGACAGCGTCGATGCTGTACTCCTTGACAAACTCCTTCATGCGCTCGAAGCGGATCTCCCAAGACGGCTGGAAGATGCACTGGGGGTCTCTGGTGTCGTACAGAGCCTCGGCGAATGCGTCGACAATGTCACCCTCCAGAGAAATGTTGGTGCGGTAGGGGCGAATGGCCTCGTCGAGGAAGTCGCAGGCGATGCAACCACCGGCGGACTCGACAAGCGCGGGAACGGTGTAGTCACCCTCGGCGACCGCACGACCCATGATGAGGATACGGGGAGCATTCTCGGCATGCACGCCGGGAGCGTCCTTGAGTATCGCGTAAATCTTCTCCAGAGCCTCTATGCTCGTGTCATAGTCAACGCGCAGAGTGTAGTGATTGAGTCTGATGAAGTCGGAGAAGGTGATGGGCGGGTTGGGACCCTTGCGAAGATCGTCGATCTTGCGGAGAAGCTCGTTGATTTTGTTGGTCTTGGCGTAGTTTGCGCGGACGGCGTCCTCATCAAGGGGCTTGCCGACGAGTTCTTCAAGATACTTCTTGAACTCGCGCAACTCGTGACGGTAGTATTTCTGGGAGATACCTACGTGGAAGTCAGCGGGAACACCGACCTTGTAGACGGGCAGACCCTTGAACTCGAGGATCTCGGACATACGACCGTAGTGGCAGTCGTGTTGCTGAATGACGATGCCGTCTGCCATGGGCATAACGCGGTCTGCGCCCAGCAGATAGTTGCCGACCATGCTGGCGGCCAGCGGGTTCATGAAACGCAGGGAATAGTCGAGCGTCGCTTCAGGAGCTTGAGGCTCTCCGCCTTTGCAGATCAGATACGGTTCCGCGCCGATAGCGCGAATCCACTGCTCGGGAACAAAATCACCGTAGAACTCGATGACCTTCTTGCCGGCATGCTGCTGCTTGACGAGTTCAACAGGGCGTTCACACGCTTTTCGCTCAAGCTCTCGCAGGATTTCTTTCACTAATTAAGACCTCCTCAATATAATGTTGTTTACTTACATGACTTGCAGCTGTGAGCCGGGGGGCTCGGCTACTATGTCAGAATTATATCATGCACAATCAAAATTTACAATATAAATTTTGATTAACGAGTATTTTTGTCATGTAAGACAAAGCTGAAGGCGGTTTTTTGGCATGCTTCCACAATGCTGCTGTCATACTGCATAGAAAACGGCAAGAATATTTGAGCATATTGCGCTAAAAAACTATATTGACAAAAAAATGCCGAGGAAATAAAATATACAATGTAAATTACCGTTTCCGTGCTAGGGGGCAGTACGGGTACTGTGGTAATACAGAGTGTTCGGCTCGCGGCGGGTTGTCACCCGCAAAAGTGAGCCGGGTACACCGAATCGGCTATGATATCAGTAACGTGTAGTATCAATATAAGAGCTTACTACTTTATAAAGGAGATTTAGAGAAATGGCTCAAAAATCGAACAGCGTTCCGGTCAGCAAGTGGATAGCACTTGTTGTAGCACTGTTTTTCATGTTCGCAACCGGGATAATCACTCCCTTCACCGGTCTCAGCCAGTCCGGCTTCCAGGTTCTCGGTATTCTGGTCGGTGCGAGCATACTGTTTTTGACTTGGGGAACCGACTGGACGAGCATGCTCGTCATCTTTGCGTTCATGACCGTCCCCGCACTGAGCATCAACACCATCACTCAGGCCACCTTCGGCAACAGCACCGTCGTCTTCCTTATATTCACCTTCATGCTGGCAGGTTGCCTCACGAAGAGCGGCGTTGCCCGCCGTATTGCGGTGTGGTTTATCACCAATAAGCTTGCCCGCAAGAGTCCGTGGTGGACCGTGGCAATGATCCTCATCGCCATGTATATCATCAGCATGGTTCTCTCCTCGGCGGCGACCTTTATGATAATGTTCCCGATCGTGCAGGAGATTCTCGCAAGCGTTGATATCAAAAAGGAGGACAAAGCTCCTCTGTCGACCGCGCTTGTCCTCGGTCTGCTTGTCATGGGGCTTATCGCAAACGGCGGTAACCCCATTGCCCACGCTATGACCCTGCAGGGCTTCTCTTTCTTCAACTCTTACACCGGTCAGACCATGGACTTCTTTGCCTACTGTGCCATCGCAACTCCCGTCTCCCTCATCGGCGCACTTGTGTACTTCCTTATCGTCCGTTTCCTGTGGCGACCCGACGTCTCCGCACTCACTAAGGTCGATTATGAAAAGCTCACTGCCGGTCTCGGCACTATGAGCAAGAAGGAAAAATGGTCTATCGGCTTCTACCTCGCTTGCATCCTTCTCTGGCTGCTCCCCGGCGTAACCCAGTACATTTGGCCGGCGGCTTACACTGCGGTGTTCTCCAAGATCCAGCAGTGCATGCCTCCTCTGGTCGCACTCTTCCTCATGAACTTCATCAAGGCAGACGGCGAACCCGTGTTCAAGTGGAGTGATGCCGTTTCCTGCGTGCCTGTCGGTATGGTCTTCTTCATGGTCAGCATTATGGGCATCGGTGCATTCATGGGTAACCCCGAGGTTGGCATAGCGGCATGGCTTACCAGCGTTCTTTCCCCGGTCTTTGCCAATGTCAGCGCGACCATGTTCATGGTCATCATGCTCGTCTTCTGCGGCTTGCTGTGCAGCTTCTGCACCGGCTCTATCCCTCTGGCAATAACCTTCGCGGTTGCAATGCCTCTCTGCACGACGATATACGAAGGTCAGATCAACCCCATGGTGCTTGCGGCTCTCGCGACTCTGCTTGCCAACACCACTTGGACGACCGCACCCTGCAGCCCGATTTCCGCTATCGCTTACAGCTCCGGCTGGGTCGAGTCTAAGGACATGATCAAGTACGGTCTTTTGACCACCGTTATTATCATCATTGCGGCTCTGACCATCGGCGTTGCCATCGGCAACACCTTCTGATTCGGTCAGACTGATATACTGTGTCCAACGGTTTGCCGGCAGGAAAGAGTTTTGTCTTGCCGGCAAACTTTGATAGTTATGAAAAGGAGAACAAGTCAATGTACGATTATGATGTAGTATGCATAGGCGGGGGACCCGGAGGGTCGGCCTGTGCAATGCGTTCGGCAGACCGCGGCAAGAAGGTCGCAATAATCGAGGCACGTGCAAGAAACGGCTCGGGCGGCACATGCGTCAACCGCGGATGCATACCCACCAAGGCTCTCATGGCGTCGACGAATCTCTATGCCTCGCTCAAAGAAGCAAAGGCATACGGCATAAATATAGACATGTCCGCCGTCACGGTGGACTTCAAGGCGATAGACAAACGCAGAAAGAGCGTCATAAACAACCTCGGCTTCGGTCTTGAAACGCTTCTGTGGAAGAAAGCCCGTGGCATCGACGTAATAAAGGGTCGCGCCCGCCTTGTCGACGCGCACACCATTGAGGTCGACACCGGCAAGGAAAAGAAGACCGTTACGGCGGAGTATATCAATATCGCCGTTGGCTCCGAGCCTGCGGAGATCCCCGCGTTCCACGTCGACCATGAAAAGATAATAACCTCCAACGAGATAATGGACTTCTCCCGCCCCATGCCCAAGAGCATAGTCATCATCGGCTCGGGCGCGATCGGCTTGGAGTATGCCCATATCTACAATACCTTTGACGTTGAGGTCACCATAGTCGAGATGATGCCCGACCTCGTTCCGGCACTGCACGAGAAGGAGATAACCGACGCTGTAAAGAAGTCTCTTGAAAAGCGCGGTATAGTCGTAAAGACCGGCTCGGGAATCGCAAATGTCGAGGTACAGCCGGACGGCATGGTAAAGTCCACGCTCGCAAACGGCGAGGAACTCATCTCCGAGGAAGTCCTCTGCGCCATCGGTCGTAAGCTCAACACCTTCGACATGGGTCTTGAAGAGGTCGGAGTGAAGATGGAGAAGAACGGACAGATCGTCACCGACGAGCATATGCGTACCAGTGTAGCGAACATTTTCGCCGCGGGCGATGTCACCACCGGCACACAGCTGTCCGACAAGGCACAGCGTCAGGGCTTGGTCATTGCGGAGACCATAGCGGGCAATGATTATTATATAAACTATGACGTTATCCCCGTCACCACGTTCCTTGAACCCGAAATCGCATGGGTGGGCTTCACGCAGAGCGACGCGGAGGAGAAGGGGATAAAGACAATAAGCGGCTCGCTCGGCTTTGCCTCGAATGAGAAGATGATCGCCATCGGCAAGACCGAGGGTGTTATAAAGGTTGTGGCGCGTGAAGATGACCACACCATCATCGGCTGTCAGATATTCGGTCATGAGGCATGTGACCTCATTGCCGAGATGACGGTTGCCGTGGAGAACAAGATGACCCTCGAACAGGTCTTCAACTCCATGCACCCGCACCCCACAGTCACCGAGCTTATCCTCGAGGTCTGCAAACGTGCCGTCGGTCTCTCGTTCGATAAATAAGATCCTCTCATAAAGCATGCGGAGGCGGCATGCAATAACCGCCTCTGCATGTGGTAATAACACGAAGATGTGCGAATAATCGAGATTTACTGTTTACAAAACAGCTATGATATAGTATTATAAGAATAGCCTATATTTACGGTGTACATTATGCATAGAACGCCACTTCGAGACGCATTTGTAAAACGAGATAAACGCTTCCTTTTGCTCGATAAGGGGCTGAGCTTGGCGGGCTTTTCACAGGGTGACGCGCTTTTGGAGGTCGGCTGTGCCGGCGGGGAGGCGGCGGTACATCTGACACAGGCGGGGTATACCTCGCTTACCGCCATTGACATTGACCCCGTTGCGGTCAATGCCGCGCGTAATGCCTGCCCCGGTGTGAGCTTTGTGTGCGCCGACGCGTGTGCAATGCCCTTTGCCGCGCATAGCTTTGACGGCATAATCTCCGAGGCTTCCTTCGCACTTATCCCCGACAAGGCGGCGGCAACGCGCGAGTATGCGCGTGTTCTTAGCCCGGGTGGGCGCGTTTTGCTCAACGATTTCGCCCTAAAGCGGGATACCGGCGCGACACGCCGCGATATAGAGGGAATCCCATGCCTCGAAGGGGTGCAGACAGCTGAAAAATATATTGAAATTTTTCAATCTGCCGGGTTTAGGACTCTGCTTTGTGCCGAGGAATTCCCCGAGCTTGTCCGAATTGCCCGCAGTCTCAGCCGCGAATACGGCATACCGATGAGCGAGGTGGGCAAATATCTTCAGCGTGCTTTCGGCAATGACAATTACGTCAATGAGTTCTTTGAAAAAACGTCGATGAGCTATTTCCGGATTATTTTTGAAAAGGAATGATAAGGTGAATAGATTTTTATATAAAACCAAAAGC
>CAZBYU010000058.1:0-7249 GCA_964496235.1 uncultured Oscillospiraceae bacterium
GCACGTTCAAGTTCTCCTTCGCGTCCAATCCCGACACCCCCGTCGGCGGCATCGGTCTGACTGACCACGGCAGCGGCGTTGCAACCGTGTCCGGCATCTACAACGGCACGTATATCATCCGCGCCGACTTCTATCCTACCGGTTCCACCACCTCCGCCGCCACCAAGTACCACACCGTATACGTCAACTACACCCCCACCTTTGTCGGTGGCAACTACGCCGTGTGGGACGGTGTGAATGGGCTTGACTTCCTCGTCGATGACAGCTTCTCCAACTGGGACGGTCAGATCTGGGTTGACGGACACCTCCTGTCAAACGCCAATTACCTCTGCCGCGGCTCGTCCGACGGACGCATTTGGGTAACGCTCAAGCCGGAGTTCATCTCCTGGTTACGCCAGTATTATAACGGCAACGGCACTCACACCATCACCGTCGGAATAAGCGGGCGCAACGCCGCCACCGGCTACTTCAAGACTTGGGGTACTGCCTCGTCCTTCAACGGCGTTAAAACCGGAGACGACGCAAATCTCGGTCTGTGGGCAACCCTGCTGACTCTCAGTGCCGCAGGCTCTGCCGCCGCAATAGTGGTATACAAGCGCAAAAAGACCAACGGCTGATTGAGCGAAAAGCTACGGATGTAAATAGTTTAAGCATAACAATACGACAAGATATAAAACTCAGCGAGAGGTAGGTATGACATATAACACCTACCTCTCGCTGAGTTTGTTCGCGAATCCAACGCAGTCCCATGAAAACATATCCCTGCCGGGGTGTGATGATATTCCCCTCGGAAACGGCAATATCATACTTTGGTATGACGAGCGACGCGAAAGAAAGCATACTTTATCCGTATTCAAAATATTTATCCGCTAATGTACAATTCTTAGCAACACCCGATTGAATACAACACTCTCACAACAGAGGTAAACAAGTATGCGATTTATTTGTGTAAACGAGGATGACTTCGACTTCGCCGTTTTGCAGAACCTTCTTGAAAATGGGATATGCTCGCTGGTGGATATCACTCTCCCCGCACAGGGAGATAGCTCCTTCCCCGCCGTTCCGCGGCAAAGTATCGTCGCACCGGAGCATGTGGGCTATATACATTGTCCGTCATCTCTAGCTCGTCGCGCCCGTGAATACGTGGAGCGCGACTACACGGAAAGCGACTGCACCCTTTCGCACATTGCAAAGAGCATGCATGTATCGCCCGGATATCTCAGCACAGTATTCAAGGAATACGTAGGCGAAAGCTTTGTGAGCTACATCACCGACTTTCGCATAAAGCGAGCTAAGCAGCTTCTGGCAAACACGGAGCTGATGGTATACGAGATATCGGAAATGGTGGGCTATGAAAACCACACATACTTCAGCACACTGTTCAAGAAGCTCACAGGGCTGTCGCCCAAGGCGTGGCGTGAGGAGAACGCGCGATCAAAACGGCAGAATGTCCGAGATCAAAATAACGCCGACAATGCACAACAGAACCCCCGCCGCACGCTTTGCCGTCAGCTTCTCCCTGTAGAGCACCGCGCCGACTATCACAAGAGCTATCGCCAGAAGCACGTATAACAGCACGCTTCCCACGCTCAGATCCCAGCCGACACGAAACATCAGCAATGCGGACACGTCCATGCACACCAGGCACAAGCCCAGCGCGGGTGCTGTCCAGTCGATGCGTTTAAGCTCGGCAAGTGGGTTTTCGCCCTTGCGCGTTGCGAAGAACATTATTATCGCGACCGCGAGACACACGCCGTAGCACAGGCAGACCGACACGAACGGGTCGACCTCCGCCGGCGTGATACGCTGAATTATCATATACGGCACGCGCGTGGCAACCATGAGTACCGCAGGCGCGATGTAATCTAGTTTAGATATCTTGTTTGCTTTATCCATGTCAATTTCATTATCCTCCTCTGTGGATTTTATAAGGCTTACTTCTACCCCTCTCTCAGCCCGGGCAGTGTCGGCATATCACCGGCTCTGTTCGGGCTTTTTTCCGGGTGCGTTTATGACGTACAAGCCGGCAAGGCACAGCAGTATCCCGGCAAGTTTTGTAATCGTCATGCTCTCGCCGAACGCCGCCACACCGATGACCGAGACGATGACCGAGCAGGCAATGTTTGCAATGAGCGAGCCGATGCTGATATCCCAATTTGCACGGAAGAGCAGGATGAGCGAGAGGTCTGTAAAAACTATGCATATGCCGAGGGCGTAGGAGGTCCAGTCCGCGACGGCGGCGGCACGGAGAAAGCTCTTTTCTTCTCCGGTGACAAAGAAAAGTCCCAGGCAAATCAGCAAAGCCACGGTGTACGTGGCGGCGAGAGAGATAAACGGATTAATCCTTTCCGGCGTAGACTTGCCGACGATGTTATAAAACACGTTTCCGAGTATCCCCATCAGAAGAGGCGCGATAAATATCAGGGTATTCATGATAATCTCCTTTATTATTATTTGCAAACTGCCTCCGGAGAGATTGAATCCGGAGGCAGCAAACTTCTTTATGCCATGCTTTACAGAAGCCCGACCAGAACGACACCGGCAATGGAAATGACAATGCCGATCACACGCTTGGTGGTGAGGGTTTCCTTGTAGAACAGACGACCCACGATGACCAGGACGACCGCGAGCAGAACATACGCAAGCAACAGACCTACACTCAGCTCCCAGCCGACGCGGAAGAGCAGAATGGTGGACACTTCGAGGCAGACAAGGCATGCACCCAGTGCGGGAGCGGTCCAGTTGGCCTTTTTGATTTCCTTGAAGTAGTTCTTGTTGGAGCTGGTGATGAAGAACATGATGAGTGCGTAGACGATGCAGACAGAGTAGGTCAGGGAGACAGAGGCAAAGGTGTCAACATCGCTGGGAGTAACCTTTGCGGTGACGCTGTAGAGGGTGTTGGCAACGATCATGAGGATTACGGGGATCCACTTTGCAAAGGACAGCTTTTTCTTGCCGCCTTCGGCGTTCTGTGCGCCCTCTGCGGCAACAGCCTCGGCGGTCTTCTTCTCGGGGGCGTTGACGACATACAGACCCACTATGCAAACCACGATACCGAGTGCCTTCATCGCGGTCATGGCTTCGCCGAATGCGAGAACGCCGATGACAACGGAGGCGAGAGACACGCCGATGTTGGCAATGAGAGAGCCGATAGAGACGTCCCAGCCCGCACGGTAGAGGAGAATGAGCGAGAGGTCAATGAAAACTATCGTGATGCCGAGGAAGTAGGACGCCCAGTTCGCGCTGGCGATGGCGGTGAAAATGCTTCCGCCGGGGTTGGTGACGAAGAAGAGTATCACGCACAGCACAAGACCGGTGAGATAGCTGAGAGAAAGAGTCGCAAAGGAGTTGATCTTCTCGGGGGTGGACTTGCCGGCAATGTTGTAAACGGTGTTGCCGAACACGTTAAGAAGCAACGGGGCAATAAAAATCAGCATTTCCATTTTGTTTATCTATCCTTTCCTGTTTATATCAATCAGGCTTCGTATACTACGCGACCGTCGCACATGGTGAGCGAGACGCCGCTGGCGAGCAGTTCATCTGCGGGAATGTCGAAGAGGTTGCAGTTCCAGACAACAACGTCGGCGAGCTTGCCCTCTTCGAGGCTGCCGAGAACATCTTCCTTGCCGACCTTGTAAGCGCCGCCGTAGGTGTAGGCATAAAGCGCGTCAGCAAGAGTGAGCTTCTGCTGAGGGTTCCAGCCGTTTTCGGGCTGGCCGTCGGGGTACTTGCGGGTGACGGCTCTGTGCAGGCTCAAGCGTGTGTCATAGGTGACAACGGGGAAGTCAGTGCCGAAGGCGAGGTGGATGCCGTTGTCCATCATGCTCTTGAACGCCCAAAGGCTCTTGGCGCGGTCGGGACCGACAACCTCTCTGTACTCTTCCGAGTCAAACGTGGGGTAAAGCGCGAGGTGCTGGGGCTGGACAGAGCAGATGATGCCCGCCTTGGCCATACGCGCCCAATCTGCGGGAGCGGACATGTCAAGATGCTCGATGGACATGCGAGAGCCGGTGTCTCCGTCGGCGGCAAGTGCGGCTTCGTACATCTCGATCGCTCTGCGTACCGCACCGTCGCCGACGGCGTGGAAATGAAGATGAATGCCGTTCTTGTGGTATTCCATGACGCGCTTTGCATCGTAATCGAGGTCAGATGCCCAGAACTCGCGGTTTGCCTCGGGGTTGTCGCTGTACTGCTCGAGGAGATAGCCGGTGTGTGCCACGACGATGCCGTCAATGAACTCCTTGATGCCGGCATAGTAGATCATGCTGTCGGGGTCGCTGTAGCTTGCTTTGTTTTCAAGCGCGGTCTCGAGCGTGCCGGTCATGGTGGTGGCGTAGTTGTAACGGAACTTTAGAGTGCCGTCGGAAATCATATCGTTTATTACAGCGAGATCGCCCATGTCATAGCAGTTGAGCGGGCGCATATCCACGACGGAGGTTATACCGTACTTGCAGAAATCCTCGTTGCGGTTTTCGACGAGACGGCGGGTCTTGGCATAGGGAATGTCGAAGGCGAGCTTTACGAAGTCGTTTTGCGTGTCCTCGACGAGGTAGCCGCTGATGTTGCCGTTTTCGTCGCGTCCGTAACGACCGAAGCGAGTGTCGGGGGCATTCGCGGGAACGCCGGCGACCTCGATTGCCTTGGAGTTGACCCAGCCTGCATGCAGGTCACTGTCATAGATGTAAACGGGGCGGTCGGGGAAATACTTGTCGAGAATCTCCTTGGTGGGCGGGGTGGGATCGTCCCAGCCACATATCATAAAGCCACACGCACTGACCCATTCGCCGTCGGCGTAATCGGCTTCGTTTTCCATGTAATACTCATAAAGAGTTTTGGCGCACTCCTCCGCGCTGGAAAGCCCGGCGAGATTCGGACCTGCGGTCAGATAGCAGCCGCCGAACATATGAATATGCGAGTCGCATATGCCCGGGGTGATGAGCTGTGCGCCGAAGTCACGCACAATGGTGTCACCGTCGGCAAAAGCCATTACCTGCTCTTTCGTGCCGACGCAGAGTATCTTGTTGTCCGCGATCGCGACACCGCCTCTTATAGTTCCGAGAGGACCGGCGGTATAGACGTTTTCACTGAGCAAAACGATATTTGCTTTCTTCATAAATACCTCCTAAAGTGTGTTTTCTCCTTGTGTTCGACAAAGACTGATGGAAGTATACCGATTCCGCGCCGATAAAGTAAATCAAGATATTTTTGTATTGTTTTGATTTTTTCGCTGTTCTTTCGTTTTTTTCTCTCCCGCAAACAAATCAAAAGACAAAAAAGAACAACCGGTGATAAAAGACACCTGTTGTTCTCAATAAATCTATGTTTTGCTTACATTTTGCTTATTTTTCGCCTCTGAGTGCGTTGATAAGTGAGGTTCTGTTGTTCACACCGACCTTTTGGAATATATTTGACACATGCGTCTTCACCGTGGGAACGGAAACGTACAGTAGCTCGGCGATCTCCCGGTTTGTCTTGCCCTGCGAGATAAGCCGGGCAACCTCGCGCTCTCGCGCGGAAAGCTCAAACGCGTCCATACCGCCGTCGGGTCGTGGCTGTTCCCTGCGCGGGGTAATACGCGCGGTATAAACATGTCTCGCCTGCTCCTGCGAATGCACGACCACTGCACTGTAGCCGGTGGCAAGCTCGTTTATCTCCATGCGATCCCCGCTGCGGTAAACCGCCGGCAAGAGCGAGTGGACGAATTCGTGTAGCACATCCGCCGAGAAGGCTTTTCCGCTCATATCCTGCAAAAACCGGACAGCCTGCGGATTATAATAAAGTACACTGCCGCCGCCGTCAAACATGAGCAGACCGTCATCTAGCGAACACACCACGGACTCCAAGGTCTCCGTTCTGAATTTAAGATGAAGCTGCTGGAGGTTTTGGCACAGCATCTGCGCGACAAAGGGCGTGATGACGTTAAGGCAGTTTATGAACATCAGCTTATTTGCCGACTGACTGTGCTTGGTGAACAGTGCCGCAGAGCCGTATTCCCGTGCGCCGACTCGGAAAGACAAAATGACGTCCTGACTAATTTTGAACTCATCGGAAAGAAACGAGAAGTATGGGTTATCGGGAGAGTCCTTCTCCGGGTAGTGCGTGAGCGGGATATCGTCAAGCGTCAAGACCGGCTTTGACTTGAGCTGACTGTCGGTCATATAGGTGGGGTGAAACGGGTCAAAGCGATAGTAGTAGTCCTGATAGCTTTTTATGACGCGCCGGTCGAGGTTATAGGAGATGGGGTCATACATCTCATGCTCGTCGTTGACCAGCCAAAGGCTCGACACCGAGTAGTCGAAGTGTTTTTCGAGCATGAAAAGAAGATTGCTTCTGAAAAACTCCGAAGGAACCTGTGTGCCGTGAAGAAAATCTATGACCTTTTGAAATTCACTCGGCGTAATATTATGGTCAAGCACAGTGTATCACCCCCCCGGATAACATCATATTGGGCTTGAAAAGCGCGGTTTCAGTCCGTTTCGCATAAAGCGTGGAAAAATATGAACTTTATTTTAACAAACCGTCGATTATAAGTCAAGTATGCACAATCATACTTTTGTATGAGTATTGCGTGATGATAAAGCATACTTTGTGCGTATTCAAAAAAGCACGGACATGAAATAGAATGAATCCGTACCTGCCGCGCATTCGTGTGCGGTATTCGCACTGTTTCTTATGCTTTTCCGAGTTTTTAGGTGAATAATATGCATATTATCGGGTGCGTATCCCGATTCATATCTTTTTTTTGAGCAAATTTCTACGGCCGTGAAATTTGAAACGAAAGAACACATATTATTCAATTGAAAAGCATAGGAAAAAGTGTTATTATAGCCCGGTAATAAACAAGAAAAAACGGAGGTGAAAGAATGGAAGAGACGAGCAATGTGCTATTTTCACTAGGTCCGATAGAAGTAACCGGCACAGTCGTGACCATATGGGTGATCACGGCGATTTTGACGGTGCTGTCTATACTCGCCACGCGCAATATGAAAGACGAGCCGGGGCTTTTGCAAAACCTCGCGGAGCAAGCCGTCGGCAAGCTACACTCATATTTCAGCGATATTCTCGGCACACACCTGACGGACAAATACTTCCCCGTACTCGCTACGCTCTTTATCTTCATCATTGTCAGCAACTATTCGGGGCTTCTGCCCGGTGCGGGTCACTACAAGGCCTTCAAGGTGCCGACGGCGAGTCTGTCGGTCACGGCGGCTCTGGCAATAGTCGGGTTTTTCACGATACACACGGTGGG
>CAZBYU010000059.1:0-7217 GCA_964496235.1 uncultured Oscillospiraceae bacterium
TGTGCTACCTTTACACAATCCCGCTAAACGCGAATATTATTATACCGCGTATTTTATATTTGTCAAGAGTTTTTTGCCGGATTTCGCACGTGTTTTACTCAAATTGCGTGTTGCGTCGGTGAGACGCGGAGTATTTACTGCATGCTCTCCAGCGCGGCGAGCTTGAGGCATACGCAAAAGACGTGCATTGCCTTTTCAAGCTCCTCAAGCGAGGGGTAGGACGGGGCAATACGGATGTTGGAATCCTCGGGGTCTATGCCGTAGGGATAGGTCGCACCCGCGCCGGTCATGACCACGCCAGCTTCCTTGCACAGGGCGAGAGTGCGCTTGGCAAGACCGGGTGTCGTGTACACGGAGACAAAGTACCCGCCGCGGGGACGTTGCCAGGTCGCAATGCCGCAGGGGGTAATCTCCTTGTCAAGCGCGTCGAGGACACACTTGAACTTCGGCGCGAGAACACCGGCATGCTTTTTCATAAGCTCAAGCGTGTGTGCCTTGTTCTTGAGATAGCGCACGTGACGGAGCTGATTTACCTTGTCGTAGGAGATTATCTGCACACCTGTGAGCTTTACAAGGCGGGCAAGGTTTGCCTCGCTGGTTGCGAGGACGGATATACCCGCACCGGGGAAGGTGATTTTCGACGTGGAGGCGAATTCGTACACCATGTCGGGGTTGCCCGCTTCGCGGCAGAGCGTGAGTATATCCTCAAACGGCTCGAACTCGCCGAAGAATTCATGCACACAGTAGGCGTTATCCCACATAAGCATGAAGTCCGGCGCGGCGGGCTTCATCGCGGCAATACGGTGTATCGTCTCGTCGGAGTAGATAATGCCGTCGGGGTTTGAATACTTCGGCACGCACCACATGCCCTTGACCTCGGGGTCTTTGATCAGTTGCTCGACCACGTCCATGTCGGGACCTGTCGGGGTCATGGGAACTGTGACCAGCTCAAAGCCGAAGCTCTCGGTAACCTTGAAATGGCGGTCATAGCCCGGTGCGGGGCAAAGCCACTTTACGCGGTCAAGCCTGCACCACGGTTTTTCGGCGTGGTTGAGTCCGTGAGTGTATGCCTTTGCAATGGCGTCGTACATAAGCTGCAACGACGCATTGCCGCCTATAAAGCACTCCTCTGCCTTACAGCCGAGGATATCCGCAAAAAGAGCCTTTGCCTCGGCAATACCGGAGAGGTCGCCGTAATTTCTCACGTCCGTGCCGTCGGAGAAGCAATCCTCGGGCGTGGACAAAACCGTGAGCATATCCGAGACAAGGTCAAGCTGCTCACGCCCGGGCTTGCCACGAGCCATGTTCAGCTTCAGCCCCAAGGCTTTAAGCTCTTCAAACTCCGCCTTTACCGCCGCGTGTTTCGCGCCGCGCTCCTGCGCGGTCATTTCGCTGTATTTTTCCGACATGCTGTCATGCCTCCTATTAATATAGAATTACCACTTGTTTTCAACCTTCTCGGCAAAGCCGGGAAAGTCCTTGACCTCAATGACCTCGCCGTCATCGAGAATCGCCTTGCCTGAGAAGAGACCGAACACCTGATGCTGGTCGGACTTCAGGAGCTTGAAGTCGGTGCAGGAGGCGCGGTCAAGTACGGGGACGAAGTCCATTTCAAACCGACCGTCATCGGAGGTGAACGTCCACGGTGACATGAAGTCGCGCTCATTGCCGGGGATATTGAACTTCACCTGAGAAAGCTTATGCGCCTTGCCGTTATAAAACAGCATATTCTCGCTTGCGGCGGAGCAGTTGCCGAAGCCGTAGCCGATGTTCCAGCCGAAGGGAACGCCGTTGACATGGTAGGACGCACTGCCCCAGTACCAGGTGTTGTGATATGTCCACACGCCGCGACCCCAGTCGAGTACGGCGAAGGAATCCGCAGGATCAAACTCGTAAAGCCTGTCGCCGTATTTCACACTGCCCTTGGCACGCATGCAGTTTATCTTCTGATTATAATAGAAGTGACCGGGCTTATCGAAGGGGGTACATATCACCATGCTTTCCTCCGGCTCGTCAAAAAGCTCGACATTGGCGAGAAGTGCGCCCTCCGGACCGAACGCGTCCATACGCGCCGTGAGGACGCGTCGACCGTTGCCGTCGTTTTCATAGCTGATGGAATAGCCCTTGCCGCCGTGGCGGACATCGCCGCGCTTGGAGCTTTCCGGCATACCGACGGAACCCATCGGCATGAGGCACATCGGGCTTTTTGTGATCTCCCAGCCCTCGGCAAAATCCAAAAGCGACACGCTGTCAAGCCCCATGTAGCCGTTATCGTCAATGGTGAGGGCGAGGGCGAAGCGACCGTTGTTAATGAGGTAGTAATCCCACTCCTTTATGCGGACCTTAGGGGCTTTC
Organism: uncultured Oscillospiraceae bacterium; assembly: GCA_964496235.1. Taxonomy (GTDB): domain Bacteria; phylum Bacillota; class Clostridia; order Oscillospirales; family Oscillospiraceae; genus Limivicinus. The sequence continues at coordinate 2,356 of CAZBYU010000059.1, forward strand.
ACGGTCTTGCGGGAATAGACGGGCAAAAGGCTTTTGGCGTAGCCCGGTTCGGTCAAATCACCGGCATCGTTCAAAAGAGGTATCGCGCTTTTGATCTCATGCTGCATAAATTACACTCCTTTTTGCCTTAAATCGCGTCCTGCAAACGGCAGACGCAAAAACTCACCGAATATGCGCGAGCATATCTGCGGGCTATAACGACGTTCAAGATCCTCGTCGGTGCAGTTGGTGCTGATTATCATTTTCTTTTCCGCGACGAGGCGGGTGTTGATGAGGGTGTAGAGCGCACTGACGGACATGGGGGTGTTCATCTCGGTGCCGAGGTCATCGAGTATCATCAAATCACACTCGAGCATGTTTTTCACACGCGCGGCGGCGGCACGACCGAGTTCGCTGTCGCGGGCGAACTTCTGCTGTTCAAAGGCATCGAGCGCGGCAGCGGCGGAATCATAGCACACGGAGAGACCGCGGTCGGACACGGAACGCGCGATACACGCGGAAAGATAGGTCTTGCCCAAGCCGGTATCACCCTGCAGGAGCAGGTTGGAGCTGACATTGGGGAAGCTCTCTGCAAAGCGGCGGCATATCTCAAACACCTTGCCCATCGTCTCGCGCGGCACAACGCCGTAGCGCTCGTCATACTTATCGGAGTAGAGGGTGAGGTCAAAGCTTTCAAAGCTTTCACTGCCGTGACGCAAAAGCGCACCCAGCTCACGCGTGACCTCGCGGTTATACTGCCGGATAAGGCAGTCGCACATACCGCCGTCCTGCAAAACGCCTGTGTCGCGGCAGGTGGGGCAGGAATATATCTCATCAAGCCAGTCCGTCGACATGCCATGTGCCGTCATAAGCTCTGCGCGGCGCATTTGAAGGTCGAGATTTGCCTTTTCGAGCGCGTCGAGCCGCACCTTCAAGTCCGGTGCGCGAGACACCGTGAGACGGACGAGCGTCACCATCTGCGCTCGAAGCTCGGCATCTATTTCGGCAAGCTCCGGAACGCGCCGATATGCCAACGCCTGTCTGCGCTCATGCTCTGCGGCGTTCTCGGCGCGGACGCGGTCAAGCTCGTCTCTGGCGCGGGCAAGCAGCCTCCCGTCATAGCCCATGCGTAACACCCCTTTTAATCAAATAGGAATAGAAAGTGGAAAAGCTCAGATTTTGTCGAGCATTGCGTCAAGCCCCTCAAAGTCCGCCGGGCGACTGCCGCGAGCCTCGGACCTGACAGGGCGAGTTTCGTTGCGGCGGCGAGGGTCTTTTTGCTCGATATCCTCGACGGTGAACAGCCCGCTGTCCTTCCACGAGGTGAGTATTTTGTTCATATAGCTCCAGCGGAGAGAGCCGGTGTTTGTAACCGTGCGGTCATAGGCAATGGCGATGACCTTTGCGCCGAAGCCCATGTCAAGCCACGCGGAAATATACTCCCTCTCCGTCTTCGTAAGCTCACGGCCCTTTATACCCATTGCGTCGGAAGCCTCGCGCAATGCCGCCTTGCGCTCGGAGAGTGCGCGGATATATTCCTCTGCCTGCTCGAGCGTGATTATCTCGCGGTTTGCCCAGAAATACGCCTCTTTCTGTATCGCACGCGCACTTGGACGGCGTGATGTGCCGTATCTCTCGGAATACTGCTTGGCAACATGGTTTATAAGCAACATTATCACATCTGCGGGCAGCGCCAGATAATCATATATGCCGAAGAGCGTCTTCATATCCACGGAGCTGAGTGCGCGACCCATCACGCGCTGAGCCTCGTCAAGTATGGCGGCAAAGCGGTCATCTTCACGACTGCGGCGGACAAGCTCCTCCGCGCGATACTCCGGAAGCTCGTCCTCCGGAGCTTCGGGTACATGTGTGCGAGGTGTTGAATTTGCGGGGGTGTCGCGTGTGGGAGCGGGTGCGTTTGCCGCGCCGAGAGCTTGGCAAAGCTCCGGCGCGAGACGGGACAGCTTTTCGTCGGCGGTGTCTATCTCGTGGCGGGTGCGGCAAAGGTCACGCGCGGCCTTTTCCGCGTCGAAGGAGCCGGTACGCAGGCGATAAAGGTACAGCAACGCCACGTCGCCGTCATGCGCCGAGAGAAGCCTGTCGGCAACGGCGGGTGATATGCGGATTTCGGACGCGGAAAGCTCCATGGGAATACCTCGTTTTATTCTTGGGTTCAATTATACCTCAAAAAATGTTGCCTAAATGTAAAAGTAATTATAGCATTATTTTTATCTTGTCGCAATAGGTATTAATGTGCTATAATGCACAATGTATAATTACGAATAGCTATGACCATTTAATAAATGAACTGAGATAAAGGAACTGATTCGATGCTGGAGCTTCTTTCCCCCGCCGGGTCTCCGGAGGCTGTAATAGCCGCGGTGCAAAACGGCGCGGACGCGATATATCTCGGCATGGGTGACTTCAACGCCCGCCGAGGCGCGAAAAACTTTACCGACGAGGAATTTGAAAAGGCGGTGTCATACTGCCGTGTGCGTGGGTGCAAGGTATACGTCACGCTCAACACTCTTGTAAAAGACCGCGAAATGGGCGATGCCGTCGCGGCGGCGAAGCTTGCCTCCGACTGCGGTGCGGACGGGATCATTATTCAGGATCTCGGTCTCGTCTCCGCCATTCGCCGCGCCCTGCCGGATATCCCTCTGCACGGTAGCACCCAGATGAGCATTCACAACCTCGCCGGGGTTCAGGCGGCGGCGGAGATGGGACTGACGCGTGCGGTGCTTGCACGTGAGCTGAGCTTGGAGCAGATAAAATATATCACCGCAAACTCCCCCATTGAAATAGAGGTGTTCGTGCATGGTGCGCTGTGCTTTTGCTACTCGGGTCAGTGTTACATGTCAGCGTTCATAGGACGCAGAAGCGGCAACCGCGGCATGTGCGCCCAGCCCTGTCGTATGCAATACTCCCTCGGCGGGCGTATGGACGATTATCCCCTGTCGCTTAAAGACAACTGCCTTGTCGACAGACTCGGCGAGCTGGAGGAGGCGGGTGTGGCATGCGTGAAGATAGAAGGGCGCATGAAACGCCCGGAGTACACCGCCATCGTCACCGGCATATACTCCAAGGCGATTAAAGAGCGTCGTCAGCCCTCCGAGGAAGAGATGAGGATGCTCAAACGCGCGTTCTCTCGCCAAGGCTTCACTCAGGGCTACTTCAACGGCGATAAAAAGGATATGTTCGGTGTGCGCGAGGAGAGCGAGTACGGCACGGAGAAGATGTTCGCCGTCGCTCGCCGCGGCTATGCCGAGGGCGAGCTGCGCCGTGTGCCGTTGCATTTTTACACCGTCGCGGAAAAGGGCGAGAGAATAAGAGCCATTGCCTTTGACGATGAGGGGCATAAGGCCGTGACCTATGGGCCCGTACCCGAAAAGGCGCAGAAGCAGGGGCTGACGGACGCGTATCTTATAGAGCAGATGTACAAAACCGGCGGAACGCCGTATAACTGCGTGGAGAACAAGGCAAAGACCGACCCGGGGCTGTTTTTGCCCGCGGCGGAGATAAACGAGCTTCGCCGCAAGCTCATATCCGCGATGTCGTCTCAACGCGCCGTGCCGCCGACAAGGCGCACTCTGCCCATGCCGCCCATGCCGAAAAATGTCGCCACCCTGACAGACCCGAAGCTTATCATTCAGGTTCGCACTGCCGAACAGCTGTCGCGTGAGCTTGCGGATCTTCGCCCGGCGTATATCTATGTTCCGGCGCAGATAATGGCGGAGAACCCGAAGCTGGTACTGCCCTTTGTGGAAAAAGGGAGCGTGCCGGTGGCGGTGTTGCCGAGGATAATAAACGACACGCAGATGAAAGAGGTCTATGCCACACTGCAAAAGCTCTTTGACTACGGCGTGAACGAGGCACTTGTCGGGAATCTCGGACAGGTGGTAATGGCGCGTTCCGCGGGAATGAAGCTACGCGGTGACTTCGGACTGAACGTGTTGAATTCCTACTCGCTTGAAATGCTTGCGGAGATGGGCTTCCTCTCCGCCACGCCGTCTTTCGAGATGCGAATCTCTCAGGTGCGTGACATGGCAAAGCCCATTGACACAGAGCTTATCATCTACGGGCGTATCCCGCTGATGGTGACGGAGCAGTGCATTATAAAAGAAAGTGCCGGCCGTTGCAATTGCCAGACACCCGCACAGATGGGCGACAGAATGGGGCTGGTGTTCCCGGTGGTTAAGGAATACGGCTGTCGCAACGTGATTTACAACGCGCATAAGCTGTATCTCGCGGACAAGAAGGAAGACCTTTATTCCGCGGGGCTGTGGGGGCTGAGAATGATGTTCACCACGGAGAGCGCGAGAGAGTGTGTAGAGGTCACGAAGGGGCATATGGGGCTTTCCGACTATAAGCCAAATGTCCTCACACGCGGTCTGTACTACAGAGGAGTGGACTGATAAGATGCATATTATACTTGCTTCCGCCTCTCCGCGTCGGCGCGAGCTGACGGAGATGCTGGGGCTGGAGATAAGGATAATCCCCGCCGTGGGGGAGGAGCTTACCCCCGTGGGTGCGCCGCCGGAAGAGGTGGTGCAGGCTCTGGCAAGGGCAAAGTGCGAGGAGGTCTCGCCCAACTGCACACCCGGCGAGGTGTGCGTCGCGGCGGACACGATAGTGTGGCTTGGCGGAAGGATACTCGGCAAGCCTCATTCGGAGAATGAGGCGAGGGAAATGCTGTCGGCACTTCGCGGCAGGACGCATGAGGTGTATACCGGAGTTGCGGTATACCGCGACGGAGTCATTGCCACCGATGCCGAACGCACGCGTGTGCGCTTCCGCGACATCACCGATGAGGAGATCGAGGCGTATATCGCCACGGGAGAGCCGATGGACAAGGCGGGCGCATACGGCGCACAGGGAAAGGG
>CAZBYU010000060.1:0-7189 GCA_964496235.1 uncultured Oscillospiraceae bacterium
GCGGCATAGCCAACCGCCGCAAGGGAAAACAGCACCATGGCATCGGCCTTGAGCGCGTAGCCGATGGCGACCGCCATCGCAGGACCGGACACGCTCATTGCAAACGCGCCGACATCAACGAGAAAGGGCAGTGCGAGCTGTTGACCGAGAGTCTTGATAATAGTGCCTATCAAAAGCGAACAGAAAAGCCCCTGCGCCATCGCGCCGAGTGCATCAATGCCGTAACGCTGTGCGGAAAAAACGATATTCTTTTTAGCCAAAAAGTTTTTGAATTTCTTCATTTCAACGTACCTTTTGCGTTTATATTGTTTTTGAATCAGTTAACCACATTCTGCGGTGCGCCGTCGAGGAACGCGCGGATATTATCCGCCGTGCAGTCGACTATACGCTGTCTGCTTTCCTTTGGAAGCCAGCTTATATGCGGGGTGATGACACAGCGTGGCGCGGTCAAAAGCGGGTTGTCGGGCAATATGGGTTCACGGTCGACAACGTCAAGCCCCGCCGCCCAGACCTTACCGCTTTCAAGTGCATCGGCAAGATCCTTTGAGCGGATAAGCACACCGCGGGCGTTATTGATGATGATAACGCCGTCTTTCATCTTCGCAATACTGTCGGCATTTATCATGCCGATAGTAGCCTCGGTTGCGGGGCAATGCAGGCTTATCACATCGGAACGCGCGTACAGCTCATCAAGCGTGACATACTCGGCAATAGCCTCACCCTCTGCACAGCGACTGCGGTTATACGCGATGACCTCCATACCCAAGGCACGTGCAACAGCACCCACAGCGCGACCGATACGACCGAAGCCGATTATGCCCATGGTCTTTCCCGCAAGCTCCACAAGCCTGTTCTCTCCGACAGTCTCCTTGCCGCAATCGTGCCAGTGTCCGCTATGGACACGCTCGGAATAATGCGCGGCATGACAACACACCTCCATGAGAAGCGCGATGGCATACTGCGAAACGGACTGAGTGCCATACGACGGAACATTGGAGATGAGTATGTCGCGGCTACGTGCGGCGGCAAGGTCAATGGTGTCATAGCCGGTGGCGGTGAGCGTGACATATTTAAGCTTGGGGCAAGCTTCAAAGACAGCGGGGTTACGCATGTCGGGCTTATCCGCAACGAGGATATCCGCATCACGGACACGCCTTACAAGCGCGTCGAAATCGGAGGGGTGATCGTGATAGACCTCCAGCTCGCCGAAGGGCAAAAGGCAATCCCATATAAGATCACCGAAGTTGAAATAGCTGTCATCGACAACGCATATCTTCATATCCGAGTCCTCACCTTTCACGCGTTTAGCAGTGCCGCCGCGGCAGAGCCGGGGAGCGTGGTTTCTCGGCTTACCTTTATGACGGCATGTTTGCCGAGCGTCTTTGCGGCGTACTCGGACAAAAGCTCTTCAAGCATGGGACGGAAATAACGGCTTCTGTCGACAAGAGAACCTTCGGCGCACACGCACACAGGCTTGGCCGCATCATCGCCGGTGCCGGTGAGAAGCATGATACCGGTGAGGTTTGCACACATGCACTGAGCGGAGCGGCGGAAAAGCTCCATGCTCATTGTCTCGGCAAAGGCGGCATCGTCGGCATTGTCGGAAACAAGCTCCAGCTTCTCCCCGCTCGCCCAAGCGTCTATATAAGAAGCGTCGATTTTACCGAGCGCACGGACGAGCTTTGCCGAGCCGTCGCTCAAAAGCCCCTCGTCCGCCGCGGCGTTGAGCATGAGGCGACCAAGCTCACCGAGGTATACGCCCGCTGTCAGCTTCTCCATTATCTTCTCGTCGGGGTTGTTGCTTTCGCGGTCAAGTATCACGTCGAAATCGCCCTGTGGGATACCGTCATACAAGCCGGACTCGAGATTTATAAGTATGGAATCGGCGGAGAGGTTGCTGAGCTTTCCTATACGCGAATACGGGAGAATGCAACAGGTGTTGGTACCCGTGCCGCTTATCTGACCGATGAAGCCGCCGTAAAGTGAGCGGTCAAGCGTGCATGCCGAACCCAAAAGCGCGGCAACAGTGTCATTGAGAATGAACACGCGCTTGCCGGACACTCCCCGGCGTTCAAGCTCCGCCGTGAGTGCGGCACCGACAAGCTTTCCGGAAGAGCCGGTGATGACGACCTCTTTATCAATGCGCTTGACAAGACCGTCTATGTCCGGGGTGATGTCGGCATTGTACGAAAAGCAAAAGCCGACAAGGTCGGTTCTATCCATGAGCGGCATTATGCCGTCCGCGACAAAGGCAATGAACTCCTCCCACGTTGCAGGTGCCTCGATTCCGGGCATTTTGTGCTTGACAACATCGGTCAGTTCATAGCCGTCATCGTTAAACGTGACCAGACCGCAACGGAAGTTCGTGCCGCCCGCGTCGATAACCGCGACGCTTTTGCCCTGTGCTATCGCACCGTCAAATTTGATATAGGTGGGGATCATCGGCATGGAGCTATCCTCGCCGGCAAGACCGCGTTCCATATCCTCGCACATAAGGCGGGCATACTTCACCGGGTCAACGTCGGCGGACATACCGTGCCTGTGCATAAAGTCAAGTGCTTTTGTACTGCTCATTTTGTCCTCTCCTCATTTATATCGCGCAAAACCGGCGGGCAATGCCGCCGGTAAGCGTAATTAATTACAGTATTTTTATCAAGTCATTTCTTCACGGACTCGACAACGCCCTCCGCAAGCCCCGCAAGCCCCTGAATCTCGCTGGGAATGATTATCTTGGTGGCCTTGCCGTCAGCCGCGGCGGAAAACGCCTCAAGTGCCTTCAAGCGGAGAACCGCGTCTGACGGAGCGGCCTCGTTTATGAGCTTGATGCCCTCGGCAGTAGCGCGTTGCACGGTCAAAATAGCCTCGGCCTCGCCCTCGGCTTCGAGGATCTGCTGTTGCTTTTTCGCGTCTGCGCGGAGAATGGCGGACTCCTTCTCGCCCTCCGCTTCGAGTATTGCGGCGCGTTTTTCGCCCTCGGCGCGAAGAATCGCCTCGCGGCGTTCGCGCTCAGCCTTCATCTGCTTTTCCATGGCGTTCTGGATTTCTTTCGGCGGGAGAATATTTTTCAGCTCAACACGGTTTACCTTGATGCCCCAAGGGTCGGTGGCCTCATCGAGAATGGCGCGCATCTTGGAGTTGATTATGTCTCGGCTGGTGAGGCACTGGTCAAGGTCAAGCTCGCCGATTATGTTTCTCAGCGTCGTGGCGGAGAGATTTTCAATGGCGAACATAGGCTGTTCAATGCCATAGGTATAGAGCTTGGGGTCGGTGATCTGGAAATAGACTATCGCGTCTATCTGCATGGTGACATTGTCCTTGGTTATGACGGGCTGAGGCGGAAAGTCCGCAACCTGCTCCTTGAGCGAGACCATCTTCGCCACGCGCTCGAGAAACGGCACCTTCACGTGAATGCCGACGCTCCATGTGGTTTTGTACGCGCCGAGACGCTCCACCACGTACGCCTTTGCCTGCGGCACGACGCGGATATTGCTTATGAGCAGGGCAATTGCCAATATTATCAGAACAACTATTATCATGTTTTCCTCCGTTTCCGCCGCAAAGAGCGCGGCAATGTCGACTTTACTATCTGACTATGAGCTTAACGCCCTCTATTCTCACCGCAGTGACAACGTCACCCACGGCAAAATGCGTGTTTTCGTCCTCGCTTCGCGCAGTCCATACCTTGCCGCCTATCTTCACAGCACCGGAGCCGGCGAGATTATCTATATCCTCGGTCACAATGCAGTCTTTGCCGATAAGCGCGTCTGCATTCGTCGGCTGAGTGCGGGAGTTGACGTATCTTTGCGCCAAGGGACGCGTAAGCACCAGCGTTGCCACGGACACCGCGAGAAACCACACCATTTGCAACCAGAGCGGAGCATTCAAAAGCGCGGCGATGAGCGCGGCAAGCGCACCAATGGCAAACCAGATGGACACAAGCCCCGGAACCAACCCCTCGACTATAAGAAGCACCACCATCGCCACAAGCCACACAACAGGCATATTCAGCATAAAAGCCATAATTCAACTCACCTCCGTATTATCAACTACATTATATAATGACACGCATGTTTTAGCAAGAACATTTTCTTACACATGCAGGGCATTTATCGCGCGATAAGCTCGTTCAAGCTCGACCTGCCCCGGAGCATTCGGCGCATCAAAAGCGCAAAACGACATGCACGAGCCGAACAGCCCTCCGATAAGCCGTCCGGGTGTACCGACCTGCCCCATCGGAACGGCAATTACAAGCCCCGCATCGGCATCGCGCGTCACGCACTCCGTAAAGGATAACAGCCGCAAAAGCTCGCCTTTCGTATGCACCATGCAGGCATATTTTGCGATATCCGCACCGAGCCGACGTGCCTCTGCAACAAAGGCGAAAAGCTCATCTTCCTCGGGCATTCCGCCAAAATCATGGCAACTGAGTACGCTTACAACACCGCTTGCACGGGCAAGTGAGATAAGGCGCGGTGCATCCGGCATACTGTACTCAATGTCTATCATATCCGCCGCGCCGTCGGTGATGACACTCTCTATAAGCGCGGCGCGGGATACTGCGTCAAGTGCGGGCGGGCTGATCGCGCCGTCGGTGCGATATGTGAACATAAGCGGCATATCGCCGAGAGCGCGACGCACACGGCGTATATTATCCATGAGCGCGGCAGGGTCGTGCGAGTCAAGGCTCATATCCGCGCGGTATTCCGCCGCATCGGCATGAGAATGCGCGATAGCCTCGCCGCATTCAAGAGCGTCGGCAAGCTTCGGCGCATTTATCGGGCAAATCAGCTTTTCCCGCCCCCCGCCGAGCGTCATCGAGCGTATTTTCAACGTTTTCATGCGCATACTTCCCCTTGCTGTTTATACCTCGATTTTCGCATTTTACGTCCCGCTTGTCAATATGTATTGACGGTTTGAGGTCTTTACTTTTCCGGTGGAGTGTTGTATTATGTACGTGTAAAAAGTGAATTGGAGCGGCATGTGCCGCAAAGTATATAACAAAACAAGCGAGGAGTTGGCAAGCATGCTTACCAAGAAGGAACGAAACGAGGATATGTACAAGGCAATCGCCAAGCTACAGTCTGTTGAGGAGTGCATACAGTTCTTTGAAGATCTTTGCACCGTGTCGGAGCTTATGGCAATGGAACAGCGGTTTCAGGTCGCATCATATCTCGATGACGGTCTGCCGTATTCGGACATTCGAGAGGAGACAGGCGCGTCAAGCACGACGATCACGCGCGTTAACCGCTCTCTCCAGTACGGCAAGGGCGGGTACGCCCTCGCACTCAGCCGCTTGAAGGGCGGAAAAGAGCTGTGAGCTGTTACGGTCCTCTTGCCGCGTGGTATGATCAGCTCACCGGCGATGTTCCATATGAAGAATTTGCGGATTTTTACGAGGCGGAGTTCCGCCGCTGTGGCGGTGAATTCCGCCTTCTGCTGGATCTGTGTTGCGGCACGGGTACACTCACGTGTGAGCTTGCCCGGCGCGGATATGAGCTTATCGCGGTGGACGCGTCGGTCGACATGCTGATGCAGGCACAGCAAAAAGCCATGGAGCTTGAACGCCTCCCGCTGTTCCTGCACCAAGAGGCGGAACAGCTCGACCTTTACGGCACGGTCGACGCGGCGTACTGCTCACTCGACGGAATGAATTATATCCCGCCGGATAAGCTACATGAGGTGTTTCATCGTCTGCGGCTGTTCATAAGACCCGGCGGGCTGTTTATCTTCGACATTCGCTCTCCCGAATGGCTTGAATCCATGGACGGTCAGGTCTATGTTGACGAGCAGGAGGACGTAATGTGTCTGTGGCGGGCAGAGCTGAGCGAGGACAAGGCTTCAGTGAGCTACGGCATGGACATATTCTCCCGCGAGGGCGAGCTTTGGCGTCGCGAGGGCGAGGAGCATACGGAGTATGTCTATTCCTTTGAGGCGTTGAAAGCGGGCTTGGCAAAAGAGGGCTTTAACGAGATACGTCTTTTGACCGACACACCGCAAGGCAAGCTCGGTCGTCAGTTTATCATAGCGAAAAGAGGCATGAAATAATGGACAGAATCATAAGGGCAACAGCCGGTGACGGCTTTATAAAAATGGCGGTTATCTCCGCGAGGGATATGGTGGAACGCGCAAGGGAGATCCATTCTCTCTCCCCCACCGCGTCCGCCGCGCTCGGAAGAACCCTGTGCGGCGCGGCGATGCTCGGCGAGATGATGAAAGATGACAACGCCACGCTCACCATACGCATAAACGGCGGCGGACCTATCGGCAGTGTGGTGGCAGTGTCGGATTCCTCCGGTCATGTGCGAGGGTACGTGTCGGAGCCGAGTGTGGATCTGCCGCTTCGCGCCGACGGCAAGCTCGATGTCGGCGGCGCAGTGGGGCGTGACGGAATGCTGACAGTCAGCCGCGATATCGGTCTGCGTGAGCCGTACATCGGCTCGACTGAGCTTATAAGCGGCGAGATCGCCGAGGACTTGACGGCGTATCTGCTGGAAAGCGAGCAGGTGCCGTCGGCATGTGCGCTCGGCGTGCTTGTGGACACGGATCTTACAATAAAGGCCGCGGGCGGCTTCATTGTACAGCTTATGCCCGGCGCACCCGAGGAGCTTATCGGCAGGCTGGAAGACAATATATTCATGATGGATCAGCTCACCACCGTACTCTCCGAAGACGGAGAGGAGGAGCTTTTCAATCAGGTGCTAAAGGGCTTTGAGCATCACATTGTGGGCGAAGCACCGGTTGGCTATCGTTGCTATTGCAGTCGGGAGCGCGTAGCAGAGGCTTTGCGCTGTATCGATGTTCCGGAGTTGCAGGCCATTGCTGACGAAGAGCATGAGTGTGCGGTGAGCTGTCAGTTCTGCAACACGCAGTATGTCTTCACTCCCGATGATATCCGCGCCATTATAGCCGACAAGCTTGCCACAACCGATAACTCGCCGAGCGAGAATGTTTAAGCTTTCAACTGCAATACCCACGCGGTGTGTCATTACTCTACGCGCTTTAAGCAAGGGATTTCTCCCGCTCCCATGACTGCAAAAAAGTCACAGGAGCGGGAGAGTTTTACAGGCAAAAACATGCTGAAAACAATTTATTAAAAAAGTCGAATAAAATTTGAAATTAGATATTGACAATTTCGTTTTTTTCCTGTATTATAACAAAGCTGTCACGCGGGAGCATAGCTCAGCTGGTT
>CAZBYU010000061.1:0-7165 GCA_964496235.1 uncultured Oscillospiraceae bacterium
ATTTCGCCCCATCTCAGCCGGGAAGTGACCCAGCGCCCCTTATTCAATTTACCGCGACTATAATAAACCGCCGTCGGTATTTTGTCAATGCTTATTTAAGCTGCTCCGCCTTGTCTATTATAAACTGCTTCAGCCACTCGCCGGCTTCGGCATTCTTCAGGGCGAAGTCAATGGTGGATTCGAGATAGCCCTTGAGGTTGCCCGTGTCGTAGCGGCGACCCTCAAAGTCCACGGCGCACATCTTTTCCCTGTGGCAAAGCTCTCGCATGCCGTCGGTAAGCTGGATCTCGTTGTTGCGTCCGGGTGCGGTATGCTCGAGAATGTCGAATATGGCGGGTGTGAGTACATAACGCCCCATGATGGCGAAGTTCGAGAGCTTTTCGTCGAGTGTGGGCTTTTCGTTCATGTCGCTTATGCGATATACCCGCTCGCCGAGCGTTTCCTCGAGCTTGACGGAGGAATACTTGCTTATCTGCGAATCCGGCTGTTCACGCACGGCAATGGCAGAGCAGTTGTTGGCTTCTGCCGCCTCGACAAGCTGCTTTAAGACCGGCTTTTCGCTAAGCATGATGTCGTCACCGAGCAAAATCGCAAACGGTTCATCTCCGACAAAGGTCTTTGCCCGCCACACGGCGTGACCCAAGCCCTTGGTCTCCTTCTGGCGGAGGAAGAATATATCCGCCATGTCCGCCACAGAGCGGACTATGTGTGCATCTTTCTCCTTGCCGTCGCGTATGAGGCGGTCTTCAAGGTCGGGGGCGTAGTCAAAATAGTCCTCAATGGGGTTTTTGCCGCGGTTGGTGATGATGAGTATCTCCTCAACACCGGCGGATACTGCCTCCTCGACGATGTATTGGATAACGGGCTTGTCCACAAGCGGGAGCATTTCCTTGGGTATGCTCTTTGTGTTCGGCAACAGCCTCGTTCCCAAGCCTGCCGCGGGGATAATGGCTTTCCTGACTTTCATTTCGTCGTCCTTTCATAATTTTATTCTCTTTTGTCGGCTTATTTGCCGTTGCATTTGTCCGTAAACTCTCTGAAAAACGTCTTTTTCGGGAGAACTCGCGCCAAAGGATAGCCTATAAAGCCCATAACGGCGGCCTCGCCCAGACCCACCTGCGCGGCGTTGAGCGCGAACACTGCGGGGTGCGCGAGAACGCTCATGCCGTTATACGCCTCGGTTATAACCGCGCCGACAACAAGCGCGTTGAAGATGACCGGCATTGCACAGCCGAGTGCCGCCGAGGCGCGTGTATGCGGTTTTTTTCCGACGGCGGCGGTGCATAAGCCAGCTCCGAGCGTGGCGAGAGAGCCGAAGATGATGTCAAATATATTGCCGGTCAGCAGGTTCGCTATGCAACAGCCCGCCGCAAGCCCCCATGCCGTGCCGGGGATAAAATACGGCATGACGCACAGAGCCTCGGACACGCGAAACTGCACCGCGCCGTAGCTTATCGGGGCGAGGGCAAGCGTAAGCACGGCGTAAGCCGCACCTATCACGGCGGCGGCGGTGAGGGTGCGTATATCGGAGCTTTTCACTTTGAACCACCGTCCTTCTCAGCCTCGGCAAGCTCCAGCGCGACCGCTTCGCGGTGACGGAGGGAGAATTCACAGCCGCAGTAGAGCTGTCTGTAAATCCCGTGCTTCTCGCTAAGCTCAACTGAGCGGTTTTCGCCGTCGCGTTTTTTGAAGTCACTCGGCAACCACGATACGCCTATTGCGCGTCCAAGCTCCTCTCCGATGGTGTTTATAAGCTCCGCGTCCTTGTGGCGGGATACCGTGAGCGTGGAGCAAAAGTAGTCAAAGCCGTAATGCTTGCACAGTCTCGCACACTCCAAAAGGCGCAGTCTGAAGCACGCTTCACAGCGTTTGCCGCCCTCCGGCTCATTCTCCAGCCCTTTTATACGCGCGTAATAGTCCTCGCTTTTCCACGGCTCTGCCAGTATGCTCACCCTGTCGGCAAGCCCCATTTTTTCTATTATCTCCGTCTGTGCGCGAAAGCGGCGTTCAAACTCCTCGCTCGGGTAGAGATTGGGGTTATACCACAAAAGCGTGACATCGAAATATTCCGTCAGGTATTCAAGCACCGAGCTTGAACACGGACCGCAACAGCTGTGCAACAGCACGCGGGGGCGTTTTTTTCCGCGCTTTTGGATTATGCGGTCAAGTTCCTTTTGATAATTTCTCTTGTTCATAAGCGACATTGTAGCATATAAGCACAAAAAAATCCATAGATTAAGTAAAATAAAGAGATAGCACAAAAAATCTTGCCAATGGGCGCGGCGTGGAATATAATCAAGAAAAAAGCTCGGAGGGACACGCCATGGACACTCGCACAAGCAAGCAGAATTATTATCTTGACATTGCCGACGCGGTTTTGGAGCGTTCGACCTGTCTTCGCCGCAAGTATGGGGCGATAATAGTGAGAAGCGATGAGATAATCTCAACAGGCTATAACGGCGCACCGCGCGGTCGGCGTAATTGCAGTGACCTCGGCGGCTGTACGCGAGAGAGCCTGCATATCCCGTCGGGGGAGAGGTATGAGCTGTGCAGAAGCGTCCACGCCGAGGCAAACGCCATAATCTCCGCTTCCCGCCGCGACATGATAGGCGCGACGCTGTACCTTGTCGGGCGCGATGCCCGCACGAATGAGCTTTTGACCGAGGCGTCGAGCTGTTCAATGTGCAAAAGGCAGATAATAAACGCGGGGATAGAGCGTGTTGTGGTTCGCGTGACACCGACGGAGTACCGCACCGTGATGGTCAGCGACTGGATAGAAAACGACGATTCCATATTCACTTCGATATAAGCCCCAAAACAGAATAACAAAAAAACAAAACGACCCGCTGTATTTCTTCCTTACAGCAGGGTCGTTTATTCTTACGCCGATGAGCTATATCCCTATCGGCGGGTACTCTTGGTCTGCCGCTTCGGTTTTATCTCCGCGGTGGGCAGTTACCGCTTTAATATACATGTATTGTATCAACATGAAGTCCTCAGTTGGCTTCCTTGTTGATGTTTGTACTATACACCCTAAACTTGAAATTCAAATGAAAAAAGAGTTAGCAATTTGTTAATTAATCGTTTCGGCTTCCGCCGGTCCGAGGAAGCCGTAAATATGCCCATCGTCGATATTAAACGAAAGCTCGTCCACGGCAAGCAGGTCTCCGTAACGCGTGGTCAGCTGTTCCGCCTTTATCATGTAAACCCTACTCAAAGGATAATTACAGGGTAATATTGGTAAGCTCGGCTTAAACGGAGCTTAAAAATGCGGTTACGGAAGTGTTAACTTGACAAAAGGGGAATTGAAGCGCGGTATATAAATAATGAACTCAGGGAGTAAACTCCCTGAGTTATAGATGTTCCGTATTCGGTTAATCCGTTGCCGCCGGTACCTCACGGCAGGTGAAAAGGATTATCTGACGCTCAAGTGCAAGCTCTCTCAGGAGCTTCATCGCCTGAGTCAGGCGCGTTTCATCGAGATTGACAAGTGCGTCATCGATAATCAGCGGACACGGCTCACCCATGGGCATGGCAAGCTCGCACACTGCCAGACGCACCGCAAGATACATCAGATCCAGAGTCCCCGCACTCAGGTACTCTGCCTCACGCGCTACGGTGTCCGCGCCTGTCTTTGCACGGGCGGAGAAGTCACGGTCAAGGAAGATATCGGTGTATCGCCCGCCGGTCATAAACGACATGTATTCCGCCGCAAGCTTGCCCAGCCGGGGCGAAAACCGACCCTGAAGCTCACTGTCGGCAGAGCGGAGCGTCTCCACGGCGAGGCTTATCGCGTCGTACTCGTCACTTATCGCGTCGTACTCGCTCTCCATGCTTTTTAGCTCGCTTGCCAGCACCACGGGGTCACCCACGGCGGCGAGCCGACCGCGAAGAGAGGCGATGTCGGTGGAAAGCCGCTCAATATTCTGCCGCGACGCGGCAAGCTCACGTCCGAGACGCGCCGCCTCGGAGGAGCCTGCGGTGAAGTCAAGCTCGCCGAGAGTATCCTGCTCAAGCTGCTCCTGCCGCTTGCGGGCAAGCTCGTATTGCTCACGCGTGGCAAGCTCCCGCTCTCGCGCCGCGTCCAGTGCTTCGCACAGCTCACGCTGTTTGACGAGAGCGTTCCGTATATCCGCGGTGGAGCGGGCATTATATTCATCGAGTATTCTGTGGCGTTCCGAGAGTGCGTCCGCCACGGCTCGGCGAAGTCTTGCATAGCGCATCAGTATAACCACCGCCGCCACGCCGAACATAGCCGCGCCTATCATCGGAAAAATCGTCTGAAAATGCGTGTAAAGTGCCGCACATGCCACCGCCACGGCGAAAAGCATGATGGCAAGCCACGGTGATGGCTTGCTTTTCCCCGCGCGGGCAAGCTCGGCAAGGCGGTCAAGATCCTCCTGAACCTCGTCCTCTGCCTCGTCTGCGTCGATTGCGCCGAAGGGTGCTGTACGAAGGGCGTCCTTTGCCGTGGCAAGCTCACTTAGAGCCGCGTCATGTTCGTCTCCCGCGTTTTTCACCTCCGCACGCCCCGCGCCGAGACGTTCGAGAGCCTCGCGGCGTTGCCGCTTGCGGCTCTCCGTAACCGCGCTTTCAAGCTCGGCGCACCGCGCCTCTTCGGCTTCCAGCCGCGCCTCCAGTGTGTTTATCTCGTCCGCCGCTGTGTCAAGACCGGCGAGAGCGCGTGACGCGTCGTCTATACGTGCCTCCAGCTCCGGGAGATAGCCGCGTCGGTTGAAGCGGCGTTTTCTCTGCCATGAGCGTAAGGTTTCATCTGCCTCGGTGAACGAGGTCTGTTCCTCGCCTGTGGAGACTATTGCGTTTATTCTCTTTTCAAGCTCCGGACTGCCGGAGATGACCACCGTACCCTGAGCGATGAAAGCACTGCGGCAAAATACGTCACGGCTCACACCGGTCAAAAGCTCTCCCGCGTTCGCGCCTGTCATGCCCTCCACGGCAACGCCGCTGTCGGTGTACGTCGCGGCAAATTCGCGCATCGGCGCACCCTTGGTTTTGGTGGTGCGCGTAACGGTGATGTCGAAATTATCGGCGGTCAGCTCCATACTGCCCTCCATCGGCGCACCCGACCATGGGGCGTAGCGCAGCTTGTCCGGAAGATACCCGGCGCGTCCGCGCTCTGCCGAGTCCACACCGTACAGCA
Organism: uncultured Oscillospiraceae bacterium; assembly: GCA_964496235.1. Classification (GTDB taxonomy): domain Bacteria; phylum Bacillota; class Clostridia; order Oscillospirales; family Oscillospiraceae; genus Limivicinus. The sequence continues at coordinate 5,162 of CAZBYU010000061.1, forward strand.
TCGCGCGTATGAACGCGCACCATGTGGATTTGCCGCTTTCGTTCGGCGCGTATATCACGTTCAGCCCCGGATGCAGTTTCAAGCTCTCGTTTTCGAGCTTGCCAAAGGATGCCGTCAGCCTGTTAATTTTCATGCCGCACAACCTCCTCGGCGTTGTCGAGTGCCGCAAGCCCCCAGCGTGCGGCCTGCTCGGCAAGCTCGCGCATCTTGTCGTCCGAGGCTTCGTCACGCTGTTTTTTCAGCTTTGCGAGGAATAGACCTCTCAGGCTGTCCTCTCCCGCGCGTTCCCATATGTCGCGGCGCGGATGGGTCCTGTCACGCAGGTCAAGCTCGAAGAACAGCTCTTCAAGGCTTTCATGTAGTCGCGTGATGTCCGGAGAGGTATCGGTCTCGCCGGTGAGGGTGATGCGGTATATGTCACGCACGGTATCGTCCGGCAAGGCGGAGAGTACCGCAAGCCGTGCGTCCGACCCTGACACGTCTACGCTCATGCTCTCATACCGGCGCAGGGCGATCGTCTCTTCGTGCATCTCGCATCTGCTCTCGCCGAGTTCTATAATATATACATACTTCTCGCCTGTCTCGTCGAAGCCGCGCCCTTCCGGACAGCCCGGCCACGCATAGTGCGTTTCACCCGCGCGGCAAAGCCCACTGCCCTTGTGTACATGTCCCAGTGCGACATAGTCCATGCCCGATGCGGACAAGTCCTCCGGCGTTATTGCGTTATAGTTTGACTCGCCGGAGCATACCTCGCCGTGCATGCAAAGAAGATTCAAAAAGTCCTCCTCACGCGGCGCGGTGAAGCCGCGTAAAAGCGGGGTGCTGTGCGCGTCCGTAAATGCCACGCCGTATACTTTTACGCCGAGGTCATCGAGAGTAACACACTGTATCTCGTTTGAGGTGAATACATGCACGTTTTTCGGCAAGTCCATGCGAAGATACGGCGAGCGCGGCGATACAAAGTCGTGGTTGCCCGGCGCAATAAACACCGGCACACCACAGCCCTGCAAGCTCTGAGAAAGCTCCTGCGCCGTTTCGGAGTACGCCGTGCCGGAGTCGAGCAGGTCACCCGCGAGCAAAACTAGGTCGACCCTTTCACGTCTTGCCGTCTCGGCAAGTGCGGAGAGAAGCCGCCTTTGCTCGGCACGGCGTGTCGCGGCTTTTCCACGGCTCAAGCCCTCAAAGGGTGAGTCGAGATGCAGATCCGCCGCGTGAAGCAGCTTAATTCTACCGCTCACTTTATTCTCACCGCCTCTGCATTGACGCAACGACCTGTCTGAGGGTCTATCTCGAATATGCAACCCTCCATCACGCATGCGCCCTTGGCGGATTCGTATCTGCGCGGCGGGTCACCCATGAATTTGCCTATGCTCTGCTCGGGGTCAATGCCGAGAACGGAGTGTATGGGACCTGTCATGCCGAGGTCGGTGATATAGCCCGTACCCTGCGGCAGAACCGTTGCGTCCGAGGTCTGCACGTGCGTGTGCGTACCCCACACCGCGCTTGCGCGTCCGTCAAGCAGATAGCCCATGGCGCGTTTCTCGCTCGTACCCTCGGCGTGAAAATCCACTAGGATTATCTTCTCCTTGATCTCCGCCATGTATCCGTCGGCGATGACGAAGGGGTTGTCCGTGTTTGTGTCGAGTGTGAAGCGACCGAGAAGGTTCAGCACGCACACATCGCCGAACGGCGTGGAAAACGCGTTTATCCCGCGCCCCGGACACTGCGGACCGAAGTTTGCCGGGCGCAGTATGCGCCGCTTCTCGGCAAGGTAGGGACGAAGCTCTGTGCGTGTCCAGGTGTGGTTGCCGAGCGTGACCACGTCTGCACCGGCGCGGAAAAGCGCGTCTGCCTGCTTGGGCGTGATGCCGACGACGTTGGTGTTTTCGCCGTTTATTACAGTGAAGGCGATATTATTCTCTTTTTTGAAATCTTTAAGCCGCAGGGTGAGAAAATCCAGCCCCGGCTCGCCGCATACATCACCTACGGCCAGTATTTTTACTG
>CAZBYU010000062.1:0-7161 GCA_964496235.1 uncultured Oscillospiraceae bacterium
AACCCGGTTATTTTCTTGACCTTGTAGTGCATGCGTCTGAAGTATACGGGTTTTACGTCGATCGTCAGCTCTTCCGTAGGTTGCATGTTCTCGTCGAGCTTTACTGCACCGATTTCGATTATCTCCCCCCGAAGATGAATGGGGAGCTTGTTAAACACGGAGGATTTGGAACTCATCGCCTGATTCCATTCCAGATCCACCACTACATAACTCATACTTTTTTCAGTTCCTTTTATCATTTTATAAGACAAATTTTATTATAACACACTTTTTCTCGCCTTGCACCACTTTTTTTGAAATTAACACTTGAACATAAAAAAATATGTGGTATGATTCATATATTACATTATTAACCCACTCGGAGGTATAAAATATGTTAAATTTCACGGTTAAGGATGCGTTAATCGCCTCCGGTGGGGAGTTTATAGGCGGCGCAATACCCGATGAGATTATAAATGACATTGTTATTGACAGCCGCAAGGTAAACGGCGGCGACATGTTTGTTGCATATCGCGGGGAGAATACCGACGGTCATGCGTATATCTCCACAGCTCTTGATAAGGGTGCGGCGTGTTGCCTTGCGGAGTATGCACCCGCGGGTGAGACGCGCGGTGTCATTGTTGTGCCGGATGTGCAAAAGGCACTTGAAGATATTATTCGCGCCTACAGGGAGAAGCTTAACCTTCTCGTTATCGGCATCACCGGCTCTGTCGGCAAAACGACGGCAAAGGAAATGATATGGGCGGTTTTGTCACAGCGCATGAACACGCTGAAAACCGAAGGAAATCTCAACAATCAAATCGGTGTCCCCATGACGCTCTCTCGCATCTCGGCGGAGCATCAAGCCGCCGTGGTTGAAATGGGCATATCCGGATTTGGTGAGATGAGCGTACTTGCATCCATGGCGAGACCTGACATCGCCGTGTTCACCGTCATCGGTCATGCACATCTTGAGTTTCTCCGCGACCTTGACGGTGTTTTCAAGGCAAAAACCGAGATGTTTGCTTTCATGCCGGAGAACGGAACGGTCATAGTAAACGGTGACGATGAAAAGCTTCGAGCTGTCTCATGCAAACAGCGTGTTGTAAGCTACGGCATGGGGGAAAATTGCGATGTCCGTGCCGAGAGCATCTGCTATGACGGCGAAAACGGCGCACAATGCGAGATCTGTTATGAAAATCGACGCATATCCGTATATATTCCGGCTTACGGTCGGCATATGATTTATGCCGCGCTTGAAGGTGCGGCTGTCGGCTTTACTATGGGTCTGACAGATGAAGAGATAACCCGTGGCATTGCCGCGTATCATACCGTCGGTCGGCGCGGCGTTGTCACGGATACGGGGTACATCACGCTTATAGATGACTGTTACAACGCAAATCCCGATTCCATGCGCTGTGCCATAGATTCCCTTGTTGAGCTTCCGGGACGGCATGTGTGCGTGCTGTCCGACATGCGCGAGATGGGCGAGGATTCGCCCGAACATCATCGCGCCCTCGGCGAATACGCGCTTGAAAAGGGCGTGGACTTTGTGGCGGCATATGGACCCATGTCGCGCTGTCTCACAGCCGCGATGGGGGAGAGGGCGCATCATTTTGAAACACGCGAGGAGCTTATTGCGGCAATGCCAGAGTATATACGGCGCGGTGACAATGTTCTTGTAAAGGCCTCGCTCGGCATGCACCTTGAACCCGCTGCCGAAGCACTCAAAGAGATGAAATGAGGGGGAGTGTACATATGAAAAAGCCTATATTGCTCATGGACTTGGATAATACACTCCTCGACTTCGATAAGCAGGAAGCCGCCGCCATGAAGAAAATGCTTGCCGAGCGCGGCGAAGAGCTGACAGATGAGCGTCTCGCGCTCTTCCGAGAGATAAACGCCCGCCATTGGGAAATGCTCGAGGACGGTACGCTCACTCGACCGGAGGTGCTCGTCGGTCGTTTTCGCGTGTTCTTTGAAAGGCTCGGCCTTGATTATGACGCGCATTCGGCGGAGGACAGCTACGGCGCACACCTCTGCGAGGGGCATTATTTCGTCCCCGGCGCGATAGAGCTGTTGGAGGAGATATATACGCTCTGTGATGTCTATATCATCTCCAACGGCAACGCGAGGGTTCAGGATGCTCGCCTTAAAAGCTCCGGTATAGGGCGTTATTTCAAGGATATATTCATCTCGGAGAATATGGGTTGCGATAAACCCAGCCGTGAATATTTCGACCTTTGCATTTCTCACATTCCCGATTTTGACCCCGCGAGGACGCTCGTCATCGGCGACAGCCTCACGTCCGATATTCGCGGCGGGATAAACGCGGGGCTGAAAACCTGCTGGTTTAACCCCAAATGCAAGTCACCGCGAGAGGACATTGTTCCGGATTATACCGTCTCCGAACTTTCCGAGATTCCGCCACTTGTGGCGCGAATATTCGCATAATACAGATATTTTCTTAAACGGAAGATAAAAGCTATGAATGAAGTATTATCAACTCTTAGAGAATTTAATATATGGTCGATGATGCTCCGTGTCGTGCTTGCCATGATAATGGGCGGCATAGTCGGCTTTGAGCGAGAGAAGAAAGGGCGCGGCGCGGGCTTTCGCACATATATGCTTGTCGCCCTCGGCGCGGCTATGACCGTCATGCTCAGCCAGTACCTTGATTACATGCTAAATCACGCGTGGCTGGAAACCTCGCTTCGCATTGGCATAAAGACCGACGTTTCCCGCTTCGGCGCACAGGTCATAAACGGCGTGGGTTTTCTCGGCGCGGGTACTATCATTGTCACCGGTCGCCAAGAGGTCAAGGGTCTCACGACGGCGGCGGGGCTGTGGGCATCGGCGTGTATGGGGCTTGCCGTTGGCGCGGGGTTTTATGAGTGCGTTGTTGTCGGCATGGTTCTTATTTTCCTTTCCATGAGCCTTTTGCCGTTCATAGAGGAGGCCATTCTCGCCACGTCGAAGCACATGACCATATATGTCGAGATGGATTCATTTGAAAACCTCGGCAGTATTGTCAATCACATTAAGGCGGAGGGCATAACCCTCTTCGATGTCGAGATCGAAAAGGACAAGCGTGAGCATATGGCGCAGTTTAGCGTGCTTTGCACCATGAAGCTCCCCACGCGGCGGGAGCATGCAGAGGTTTTGGCGGAAATATCGACGCTGGACGGCGTCGTTGCAATAGATGAAGTATAAGGAGGTGGGAAAGTGCTTACATGCTTTGATTTTGTCCGAGAAATGGGCCTTGTTGCCGTGCTGGTTCGGCTTTTGCTTGCTGTTGTCTGCGGCGGGTTTATCGGAATCGAACGCGAGGTAAAGCGTCGACCTGCCGGGTTCAGAACGCACATACTCATCTGCCTCGGTGCTGCCGTGACTACCCTGACAAGCCAGTATCTGTATCTCGTTCTCGGGCTTTATACCGACGTTGCCCGTCTCGGCGCACAGGTCGTTGCCGGTATCGGCTTTATCGGCGCGGGTACGATAATCGTTACAAACCGTCGCCGTGTAAAAGGGCTTACGACGGCGGCCGGTCTCTGGACAAGCGCGATAATAGGTCTCGTGTGTGGCGCAGGTTACATTGAGGGCGCGATTTTTGCCACGCTCATGGTCTTGCTCGCGGAGCTTGTTCTTGTTAAGATAGAATACCGCTTTGCTCGTAAGCTTACCGACACGAATCTGTATATTGAGTATTATAAGGCGGAGACCATTGAGATCATCGTCCACAATCTGCGTGAGCATCATGTTAAGATGAGCGGGCTGGAGATTAGCCGTGTCGCGGAGGATAACGGACGGCATCGTTACAGCGCGGTCGTCACGGTTCAGGCAAGCCGCTCCGGGCTTGATACCGAGCTTTTGAAGGGCTTGCAGAGTACGGAAAACGTCCTCTCCGTCGAGGAACTGTGATAAAGCTCAATATGAGAATAATTTGAATAATTGGGGGTGCGGCTTACGCCGTACCCCCAATTATTCATGTGTTCGGTTTTCACCAAGGCTCAACCTGTGCATGAATTGATGATGGCAAAGAAACCAACTGAACATCGAATTTTAACGACGGTTCGATTTTGCTTGACGCGTTATGTATTCTCATAGTCAATGTCCAGCCCTCATCACAGACAATCTCGACCTTGTTGTCTGAACTCGGAACTATGCCCATGTGATAAAAGCGGGTTGGTAGCTTCAGCTTTGCGACATCGACTATCGAGCGGTGACCGTTTGCGGGTCTGTTCAACGTCCCGGCAAGGTTGATTGCCTCAACTCTTGTGGTTTTCCTGCGGTCATCGGTTATTACCTTGTAGAAATCATATCTTCCGAGCATGTACTCAATCAGTTTGGCGGGAATATCGCGCTCTTTCTCCGCAAGTTTCTTCATCTCGGTTAAGAATGCATTCAAAACCGGCATGTAGTATCTTTCCACCTTATCCGGAATGCTCTCCCAAAGAGGTATGTCAGACCCGGCTCTAACTGCTTCCGCCCGCATTTCGCGCAGTTCATTGAATATCGGAACCACTGTGTCAAAATATTCATTTGAGCAGGGGATTCCGAACCATTCCGCACCGAAATCTATGGTTGCGGAAAGTCTGCTGTGCTTTACTGCTTGGTGATTGTGCTTGCAGGAAATACCCACTTCCCAGCCACTGTCATTGCGAATGCAGACAACATCTCTGACATCTCCTGCTATGCCCTGTGCGTCGGTTTGAATAGCCAGAGTTAAAGAACCGCTCCCATATTGCAGTTGCGGTTCCAGGCGGTGGATAACTCTTACGGCGGCGTTGGCGGCCAAAATAAGAGCATCGGCAACACCCTGTTCTTTTGCTCTCAGAAAAGCATTCTGCGCTGTTTTGTAAGCGTCCGTTATATCAGTGACTACTGAGTTTGCCGTCCTGCCTGCAATCTGCTCCTTCAACGCCGAAAGGCACGCAAACTCATAAGCTTTGCCATACTCAGTATTTGTTAGAGCCATAGCTTCACCGCCTTTAATCAATTGCCTGTTCCAAATAGGGTCTGATGTAATTTGCGATGTATTCAGCCAGCTTTACCGGGACGGCGTTTCCGATTTGCTTGTATTTACTCGTCAAATTGCCGCAGAAATCCAACTCTGTGGGGAAGGTCTGTATCGCGGCGACCTCTCTCCAGCTCAACCGCCTTGTAATGCCGCCTTGACCGAATTCCCACAGGTCGGTGCTTATTTTCTTCATGTCCGGTGACCCCGGCCATAAAGTTACCTGCTTTGCCATTGCCGGAACCGTATAGGCAACGTCGTTCCAGCCTCTTTTGCGATTGCGTGACATATATCTGGACGAATAGGGCGCGTCGCACACATCGTCCGGCTTTGCTTCCGGCAGATTGCCGATGGCCTCGAGCAAAGTCATGGTTTTGCCGTTCGATTCGGGTAGCTCGAAGTTTTTTATTCCAAGATCTTTTCTGAACCCTATAATTATTACTCGTTCTCGGTCTTGCGGCACTCCGTAATTCTTTGCGTTTACCAGCCTGTAATAGACATCGTATCCGCATTCGGCAAAATCAGCGACTATTGCATCTATGATTTGCCCGTTTCCCATGGACAGCAAGCCTTTAACATTCTCGCCTATAAAAGCCAGGGGCTTGTTTTGCCGAACCAGCTTGACATAGTGCTTATAAAGAACATTTCTGGAATCATCAATTTTTCTCGGTCCGCTGAGGCTGAACCCTTGGCACGGAAAGCCGCCCAGTATTACATCAGAAACGGGGATGGTAGAGTAGTCGAGCTTGGATATATCCGCACAGACCACGTTTGCTTTGCTCCAGTTCTGATGAGTTTTACAGGCATCCTCGTCGAAGTCGTTAGCCCAGATCGTTCTGAAACCGGCTCGGTCGAATCCCATGTCGAGACCGCCTGCGCCGCAGAACAGGCTGACAGCCGTAAATTCTCTCATCTTGTTCCTCCGCAGTATTCTGTTTTCCTGTCATAAATGAGTTTATTATACACGGTAAAAGTATGCGTTTCAAGCTTTATATAACTTCCTTTGACCGAGTATATCTGAAAAGAGACTGTTGCAGATTAGACTCCGCAACAGTCTCATTTGATGTTTTGGTTAAGCCATGATCACAGATGATATGGCTCGTTGCTTTTTTTCCGCATCCATTCGCGCAGACCGACGAAGCGACTGCGTTTGCTTACGAACATTTTCCCGGTCTTCTTTTCTATAAAGCTTTTGAATTCGTCACGCTTATCGCCAAGCTCGGACTTCGGTATCATATACCCGCCGTACTCGCTTTGGAAAATGTAATAGTTATATAGGTCCGCGCCCAAGCCAACGACCTTGGAGTAGGGGAGACCGTCAAGCTCCGAATTATTGGGCAGTGTGATAACGCGCATTCTGTTCTCTTCAAACAGATATTTCGACGATGGATACTCTCCGCCCGCCTCCTTTATCTGCTTTGAAATTTGCTTTGCGGTGCGGTTTGCCGCGGCGTATTTGCTAGACAGCAAATAACTGCCGTAGGCTATCAGCATAAGCCCCCACCACTCGGTGTAGTTCAGTGCGCCGAACACGAAAAGCCCGGCGGCAACTGCCGTTCTCGCTATGCGGTTCGATGAACAGAAAAGGTCATACTGCATGTGAGCCAGCGCGGTCAGACTTTCCTCTGTGTGCTTCATTTTTACTTCGTATAGTGCCATGATTGTTCCCAGTATCCTTTCAAATTAAACCAAAGCTAATATTACATCAAAATTATGAAAATGAAAATGATTGTCAAAAGTTTATTTATAACAAAAAACGAGGTCGAAATATGTTACTTTTGACGATATTCTTACTTTTACATCTAATAATAGTAAATACGGATTGACATTTAGACCTGTATGGGTGTAGACTGTGCAAAGTCTTAACAGTTTCTTAACTGTTTTTAGATAAATCTTAACGAAAGGGAAAAGTATGAACAACAAAGTTAGCTTCAAGTACATAATGAAAAACCTTGATGCTGTCGTCACGGGCGTGACTTTGTGTGCATGTGTTGTTTTGGTCAACCTTAACGTGCTTATGCGCTATATTTTCAAAGCTCCTCTGCAGTGGAGCGAAGAGATAGTCACAAGTCTGTTCGTGTGGACGGTGTTCATCGGCAGTGCTTACGCCTACCGCAAGCACGCGCATCTCGGTGTTGACATTATCGTGAACTTGGTGCATGGCA
>CAZBYU010000063.1:0-7122 GCA_964496235.1 uncultured Oscillospiraceae bacterium
GCCTCCGCACTCGTCAACTCCATACGTCCGGAGAGAAACGCGCGCTGTGTAAACTCTCCCGGTCCTGCCTGACGCGCACCAAGGGCAAATATCTCCTCCAACGCCGCCCGCAAAACAATGGGAGACCCATGACACTGTAGCTCTGCCGTGTCTTCACCGGTATAGCTGTGTCCGGTGCGGCTGACCGTGGCAAGACACACATCCAAAATCGCGCCGTCCCGCGCACAAAGACGCCCATACACGAGCTTTCTGTCTTCGTTCTCCGAAAGGCGCGAGCCGTTCGCAGGAGAAAAGAGCTTGTCAACGATCTCGAAGGTCTTTTCCCCGGAAATACGTATTATTCCGATTGCGGAAACCTGTGCGCCGGTGGCAACGGCGGCGATAGTATCATGCATCATGTCTCTTCCTCCATTCGTGCGATAAGCGCGGCAAGCTCGCCCGGCGCGGATATGCATCCGTCCGGGTTCTCGGCAGTGCCGAAGCCGTATACGGCGTGAACAAACGAGCAATTTGCCTCACGCGCACTTTTTTCGTCCAAGGCGGTATCGCCGACGTAAACCGTTTTTTTCAGTCTGTGCCGCTCCGCGAGAAGCTTGATATTATCCGCCTTTTTAAGCCCGGTATCGCCCTCGCAAAGACAGTCGGCAAAATAGCGGGCAAAGCCGCTTATCTCGAAAAAAGCCCGCATATAATCCGCCTGACAATTGCTGACGAGAAACAGCGGGGTATGTGCGGAAAGGTCGGCAAGCATGCCCTCAACGCCGTCATATATCCGCGCTCCGTGACCGCGCAGGTAGGCGACCTCACCGGTCAGGCAGCTTTTGCACAGCTCATACCGCGCATCACCGTATTGGGTGAAAAGCTTGTCCGCGACGCCGCGCTCTGTCAGCCCCATTATAGAGGTAATATCCTCTATGGTAAAGTCTGTGTCAGTGCCGTATAGTTTTTTCATTGTGTCGTTCCACCCGGCGGTTATTCCCTCGCGGGAATCCCACAGAGTGCCGTCAAGGTCGAACATTATTCCGTCGAAGCTCATATACTCACACCTTATACTGCAGAAAGCTCCCCGAGGGGAGCTTTCTCTTACGGTTTTTATAACCCGGTTCTTATAAAACAATGCCTCAGGCACGACCCGCTCTCTCTGCGCGGGCTGCACGAGCGGCTTTCTCGTCAATACGCTCGGAGACGTAATAGCTCAAAGCGAGGAGACTGTCGGAGAAATGGACATTCTCGACGAGAACGGAGCTGTTCGGTGCGGTAAGGTCGACATTGGTGAAGTTCCAGATGGCGTCAATGCCGTTTTCGGTGAGCATATCGGCGACGGGGATGGCCGCGTCCTTGGGAACTGTGAGAACCGCCACGTCGACATGGTTGTTGCTCAGATACTCCTCAAGTGTATCGAGAGAGTATATGGGAACGCCGTTAAACTCCGTACCGATAAGCTGGGGGTTAATGTCGAAAGCGGCGGCAAGCTTGAAGCCCCACGCGCTGAAGCAGAAATTGTCCATCAGGGCGCGTCCGATATTACCCGCACCGACAAGAACGGCACTGTAACCGCGGTCGATACCGAGGATAGAGGCGATCTGCTCATGCAGCACCGCGACATTATAGCCGTAACCCTGCTGACCGAATTCGCCGAAGCAGCTGAAGTCCTGACGGATCTGAGACGGCGTGAGACCGAGCTGCTGCCCAAGCTCGAAGGACGAAATACGGCTGACGCCGCTACTCATCAAATCGTCGAGCTTTCTCAGATATCTGGGAAGACGTCGAATGACGTTATTGGAAACCTTAATATTCTTCAAAGAAAAACCTCTCCTTATATGTGTAGATTGCTATAACATTTATGCCTGTCAAAATACAAACAATACAGCTATTATAACAATTATAGCACACAAATGGAGAGGTTTCAAGGCGGTTAGAGAAAAATTATCCGGTCAGTCACGGTCAAAAATTTGTCGGTTTTGCCCGAATATGGCGTTATTCCGCCTTTGTCTCTTCGGAGAGTGCCGCCTCGGCGAGGCGGATAAACGGCTCTATCGCTTTGAGATAATCCTCGGCACTCAGCCCGGGCGTATAGGAAAGGGGTATGTCGCCGTCATCATAGGCAAACACCTGCACGGCATCGTCGCATATGCACACGATTGCGGTGTTCTCCTCGCCGTCAAGCGTAAAGCACAGGACATCTACAAGCTCCGGGGTAATGTCCTCGGGGATAAGCTTGCGAAGCTTTTCGTCAAGCTCAGTCGGAACACTCACCACAGGCGGCTTATCGCCGACCGGCTCGCTCTGCGCCGCTTCGGCAGGCTCAGGTGGCAAAACTTTCTCGTCTTCGTCGGCGTTTTTTTTGCCGGCAGAGGTATCCGTATCCGCATGCTGTGCGTCGGACTGCTCTGCGTCGGTCTTTTCGTCATCGTCGGCATTTGCAAAGAGAAGCGTAAAAAGCTCGGTCGTGTCTATCCCGGTGAGGTCTATACTGCGGGCAATGTTCACCCCATCGTTTGCCGCGCCGGTCTCCTCGCCCTCGGTTGCGGCATTTGCCGCGGGGGCTTGGGTCTCTGTCGGCTGTTCACGGACAGGCTCGCCAACGATGGACGAGGCGGCATTATTCGCACTCGGCTGAAGTTCAGGTGACTGCGCCGGCTCTTCCGTCGGCTCTGCTACAGGGGGCATTATGGGAGCATCGGTGGCTTCTATATAAGGAAGCTTGACCTCAGCGGACGAAGGCGGCGGTGTCGGCTCTGCCGTGGGTTCGGGTGTCGGCATTGCAGTCGGCGCGGGTACACTCGTCGGCGTGGGTGCGCTCGTCGGCGCGGGTGTGGGACTTGGCATAAAGTCCGGGAACTGCACCGGCGCGTCGGACGCGACAGACTTTTGCACACCATTCCCCTTTTCGGGGACATAGCCGTAATTTTCACTGTCGGGAACATCGGGTACGGTATAGCTCTGCATGGGCGGCACGGTTGCCGCAGGTGCAGGCGTGGGCGTAGGCGCGGTGACGGAGGCGGCAGACTCCTCCACAGCGGACTGCTTGCCCGAGGTCATGATGCTGGTGCGGCTTTCATAGATTGCCGCATCGGACTTGCGGTTGTTCACCACCGCCACGCCGCCGACTGCCGCCACGACAAGCGCGACGCATGCCGCCGCCGCGATAAGATTTTTCATCGGGCGTGACAGGCGGGTGGTTCTGCCGTTTTGGCGGACTATCTCCGCGCGGCGAAGCTCCGCCATTATATTATCGGTTAAATCCTCCGGAGGTTCGACCAGATCGGAAGCAACGGTGTCTGACAGTGCGGAAAACGCTTGATACATTGCCGTGCATTCGCGGCAAGTGCCAAGGTGTTCCGCCAGGGCGGCGCGTTCGTCTCTCGACAAATCCTCATCGAGCATACGACTTATTAACTCTTGATAAAAATCACATCCGCTCATGACAGATCACCTCCTCTCTCTTTGCTTGACGAGACAAAATCGGGAATGTTCCCGTCTTTGATTAAAAACGCACATAATTTTTTTCTCGCTCTGAAAATGCGGGATTTCACCGTTCCCGGCTCGATGCCCAAGACCTCGCCTATCTCATCATAGCTCAGTCCCTGTATTTCACGCAACAGCAATATCTCCCGGTGGTCATCGGGCAACGCGGCAAGACCTCGCCGCACCGCATCGCGCGTTAACCCCCGCTCGAGGACAAGCTCGGGTGAATTGCTGTCATCGGCAACGTCAAGCTCGACCTCCTCGCCGTCATCGTTCTCGGTCGAAAGTGAGACGGTGGGTCTTCGGTTCTTAGAGCGCAGAAAATCAAGACAGACATTTGAGACAATGCGGTAAAGCCACACGGAAAACTTGCTGTCACCGCGAAAGGCGGTGAGCGAGTTATACGCCTTGATGAAGGCCTCCTGCGACATATCATACGCGTCCTCGCTGTTGCCGGTCATACGTAAGGCAAGGTTATATACATTTTTCTCATATTCCTTGACAAGCGCTTCATAAGCGTTCACGTCACCGTCAAGGACAGCCTGAATCACAGCGGCTTCCTGCTCACGCGTCATAGGATCCCCTCCTTTGCCGAAGGTATTCTTATTATAATACACACAAAAAATGTCGCGTTCTTATTTTAAGTCGCGCTTGATATCCGCGACGATGCGGCGGATATCCTCAAGTGTTTCGACATGCACAAGCTGATTGCGGTAATACGCCGCATACGGCACACCGTGCAAATACCACGGGAGATGATGCCGCGCCTCAAGACACGCCGCGCGTTCCCCCGCGCGTTCGCTCAACGCCTCTATCTGGGAAACCGCCACGTCCATACGCGCGGCAAGCGGCGGTTTTTCCGGTATGGGAAGCCCCGCGATCGCGGCGTTGCCCTGCTCGAAAAGCCAAGGGTCACCGAACGAGCCGCGCCCTATCATGGCGAGGTCACACCCGGTGTAGCGCAGGATATGTGCCGCGTCCTCGCCGGAGAATATGTCGCCGTTTGCCGTGACAGGAATGCCGACCGCGTTTTTTACCTCGCGTATTATATCCCAATCGGCACGTCCGGAGTACATCTGCACACGGGTGCGTCCATGCACGGCGATCGCCGCCGCACCGGCGGCTTCGCAGAGCTTCGCCAGCTCCACCACATTCACATTGCCCCCATCCCAGCCCTTGCGAAGCTTCACCGTGACAGGTGCTTTCACCGCGCGACACACGCTCTCCACTATTTTCCCCGCAAGCTCCGGCGTTTTCATAAGTGCCGAGCCGTCACCGGATTTGACGACCTTGCCCACGGGACAGCCCATGTTGATGTCCAATATGTCCGCGCCGGATATCTCCAGTGCGAGCTGTGCCGCCTCCGCCATGACCTCCGGCTCATGTCCGAATATCTGCACGGCGCAGGGGTGTTCCCGCTCGGGAATGTAGAGAAGAGAGCGGGTTTTCTCGTCCTTATAAACAAGTGCCTTTGCACTGACCATCTCGGTCGTGGTGAGAGCCGCGCCATGCTCACGGCAGACGGCGCGGAACGCGAAATCCGTCACGCCCGCCATGGGCGCGAGGACAAGCTTCCCCTCCAGCGCGATATCGCCTATTTTCACCATGTCATATCAAGGCCGACCGGGCAATGGTCAGACCCCATAACCTCCGGGAATATGTATGCGTCCTTTATCTCGCCGCGAACCCTCTCGGACACGACGAAGTAGTCAATACGCCAGCCGACGTTCCTCTCACGCGCTTTCATGCGGTAGCTCCACCATGAATAGGCATCGCGCCTGTCGGGGTAGAGGGTGCGGAAGGAGTCGACAAAGCCGACGTTCAAAAGCTCGGTGAATTTGCCGCGCTCTTCATAGGAAAAGCCGGGCTTGCCGATGTTGGGCTTAGGGTTTTTAAGGTCGATCTCCTCATGCGCCACGTTCATGTCGCCGCAGACGACAACCGGCTTTTTCTTATCAAGCTCCGTCAAATACTCGCGGAACGCGTCCTCCCAGCTCATGCGGTAGTCAAGGCGTTTAAGCTCGTCCTGTGCGTTAGGAGTGTACACGCACACAAGGTAAAACCCCTCGTATTCGAGCGTTATCACACGCCCCTCGGTACAATGCTCCTCCTGCGGGAGGTTATAGCTCACGGAGATGGGGGTATGGCGGGTGAATATCGCCGTGCCGGAGTAGCCCTTTTTATCGGCGTAGCACCAGTAGCTGTCATACCCGGGCAAATCAAGCTCGACCTGCCCTGCTTGAAGCTTCGTCTCCTGAAGGCAGACAAAGTCCGCATCGAAGCTCCAGAATATCTCCTCAAAGCCTTTCTTTATGACGGCGCGAAGACCGTTTACGTTCCATGAAATAAACCTCATTTTTCTTCTCCGTTGTGTGCCTCGCGGCTTTCCTGTGCGCCGCGTGCATCATTGAGCGAGGCGTTGCGAAGACGCGGCACCTCGCCGGCGGCAGTTGTGAGCGTGGCGGGGGTGCGCCGCGCGACGACGCGGTTTATCGTCAGCCCCTCGGCATAGAACTTCGCCTCATAGTCCGTCATCACGCCGACAGGTCCGTTTGCATGTAGATCATGCGTAAGCTCGTCAAGCTCCCAGCCCTCGCTCTTGAACTGTTCAAGTGACCAGTCGAACAGCGGGGTGTTGTCGGTCTTGAAATGTATCTCCCCACCCATGGGAAGCACATCGGCATAGCGGCGCAAAAACGCCGGGGCTGTCAGACGTAGCTTCGCGTCGCGGCTTTTCGGCCACGGGTCGCAGAAATTTATATATATCCTCTCCGCCTCACCGGGGGCAAGGATATCGTTGAGTGCGGCGGCATCGCCGTCGATAAAGCGGACGTTTTCAAGGTCGCGTTCACGGACACGCTCCATTGCGATTATCATCGCGTCCGGCACCTTTTCCACCGCGAGAAGAAGCGTCTCGGGTGCGGTGGAGGCGGTGTCCGCCGTGAATCGACCCTTGCCGCAACCAAGCTCAACATGCATTTTCTCAAACCCGGCAAGCTCCTTCAGCCACACGCCGCGGTACGCCGCAGGGTCTTCTATCATCAGCTCCGCACACTTTTCCATGCGCGGGGCGAGGTTATGTCTTTTTCTCATTCTCATATACGGCAACTCTCCGATTCGATTACTAATCAATTATTTTACCACAGCGAGAGCGAAACATCAACGAGGAATTGTTTAATTTAATCCCCCTCTTAACGCTTGTCGGATTTGATAAACGCGGCAGCTTATGCTATACTGTCAAAAGTATCGCCGACACGCGCAAACGGGAGATGAAATAATGGCAAACATTATCGGAATAAAGGATTTCAACGCGCCGGAGCTGGACATATACGCGCGACTGACGGAAAACCAGCTCGTCAACCGCGCACACCCGGAAGATGCCCTGTTCGTTGCGGAAAGCCCCGTCGTTATCGAACGCGCTCTCGACGCGGGGTGTGAGCCGGTGTCGTTTTTGATGGAGACGAAGCACGTTGAGGGTAAAGGGCATGAGCTTATCGCCCGATGCGGCGATATCCCGGTGTATGCCGCGCCGCTCGACGTTCTGACAAGCCTTACCGGGTTCCACCTTACTCGCGGCATGCTGTGTGCAATGCGCCGCCCGAAGTTGCCGACGGCGGAGGAGCTTTGCCGCAATGCAAGGCGCGTGGCAGTGCT
>CAZBYU010000064.1:0-7097 GCA_964496235.1 uncultured Oscillospiraceae bacterium
GTCTACCCTACGCGTCAGCGTATCACATGCACTATCTGGAAATTTCACCTCGTCTCAGTCAGCCTAACGGCTGACAGCTCTATCAGAATCTGGAAATTATACCCCGTGTCTCAGTCAGCTCCTCTCTGAAGGGACTGGGCGACTTCGTAGCCGTCGCTCACCGAGGGAGCCTTTAACAGTGGATTTAAGCTTGCTCCATATAGGGGAGGCTATCAGCTTCCCGCATTGTTTTATCCTCGTTGTGTGTCATTGCGGTCGCTGGGCGGGTGAGAGTAACGCAAGCAGAAGCGAAAACCTCCGTATGGTCGAATCAGATCATACGGAGGTTTAAGTGTTTTATGCGAACAGCGCAATATATCGGTGCTTATTCTTTTGATATACGGATCGCGCTTACTTTTTAGTTCCGAAGAGACCGCGGATTATGGCGTTCGAGCCGTCGCGGGCAACGGAGGAAAGGGCGCGTTTGGCGGCTTGACCGGCAATGGTCTTCGTGCTTTTCTGTTTTCCGCCGAGGACGGAGTTGACAAGGTTGGTGCTTAAAGAAGACGCAACGGAGGATGCGGCGTTCGACACGGCACGCTGAGCAACCTTCTTTTTCTTCTCAGCCTCTTTCTGGCGGGCTTTCTCTTCAGCGGCTTCTTCTTTAAGACGCTGCTTCTCGGCGGCGGCTTCTTCTTTCTGACGTTGCTTCTCGGCGGCCGCCTCTTCTTTTTGACGCTGTTTTTCAGCCGCGGCTTCCTCTTTCTGACGCTGTTTTTCAGCCTCTGCTTCTTCTTTCTGACGCAGAGCCTCCGCCTCTTCTTCAAGACGCTGCTGTTCAAGCTCCTCGTTGGCGGCGGTTATTATCTCATAGGCGGATTCGCGGTCAACGCTTTCACGGTATTTAAGGTCAAACTCATCGGCGGCGATGAGGCGGGCGACAACATCGGCATCTGCCGCACCCATAAGGCTCTGCGGCGGGAGAATACTCGCCCTCTCGACGACGGAAGGTATACCCTCCTCGTCCAAAAAGCTGACAAGTGCCTCGCCGACGCCGAGCTGCATAAGCGTCTCCTCGGTGTCAAAGTCGGGATTTTCGCGGAAAGCCTTTGCCGCGGCGCGGACAGCCTTCTGCTCTGCCGGGGTATAGGCGCGGAGAGCATGCTGGACACGGTTGGAAAGCTGGGCAAGCACGTCGGCGGGAATATCGGACGGGCTTTGGCTGATAAAGTACACGCCTACACCCTTGGAGCGAATGAGCTTGACAACCTGAACGATTTTCTGAACAAGTGCCTTCGGGCAGTCGGAGAAGAGCAGATGCGCCTCGTCAAAGAAGAATATCATGCGCGGCTTGTCGAGATCGCCGACCTCGGGGAGCTTCTCGAAAAGCTCGGTAAGCATCCAGAGGAGGAACGTGCCGTAGACCGTGGGGCTTTGGATAAGACGCTGAGACGAAAGGACGTTTATGTAACCGCGTCCGTCGGAATCGGTACGCATCCAGTCCTTTATGTTCAGGCTCGGCTCGCCGAAGAACTGCTCACCGCCCTCGTCCTCAAAGGCGAGAAGTGCGCGCTGAATAGCACCGATGCTCGCAGAGGAGACATTGCCGTAAAGCGTGGTGTACTCGGCACGATGCTCACCGACGAACTGAACCATTGCTCGAAGATCCTTCAGGTCGATAAGCAAAAGCTCGTTATCGTCCGCAACGCGGAAGACGATGTTCAAAACGCCCTGCTGAACCTCCGTCAAGCCGAGCAGACGGCTCAAAAGCACAGGACCCATTTCGGACACAGAGACGCGCACGGGAACTCCGCTTTCGCCGAAAATATCCCAGAAGCGGGTGGGATAGGCACGATACTCAAACCCATCAAGACCAAAGCGGGCTATACGCTCACGCATATCGTCGCTGTCACGTCCGGGGCGGCACATGCCGGTGAGATCGCCCTTGATATCCGCCATGAATACAGGCACGCCCATATCGGAAAAAGACTCTGCCATGACCTTCATGGTGATGGTTTTGCCTGTGCCGGTCGCACCGGCGATCAGACCGTGGCGGTTTGCCATGGCAGGAAAAAGATAAAGCGGCTTATCGGATCGCGCCATGTAGATTTTCTTGCTTTCGTACATATTGTGTTCCCCCTTAATATATCTATCAATATCTGTTGATAATAGTTGAATATAATATACCACAGCTTTCTCCGTGTTACAATATGTAAAGCAGACAAAAGTCGAGGTTCTGTATGTTTTTTCAGCCTTGGGCATCACGACCACGGCGTAAAAAGAGCTTATTAACGCGGCATGCTTGATTAACAAAGTGTTAAATATGGGTTCAATTTCGTTGTTGTCGGGCAAAAACGCAAAGGTCTGTATTGAGCGGGGGCGAAAAATGTGATATCATACGAGCAGACTTAAACATATCTTAAAAACAATTTGACGAGGGATAAAGTGAAAAAACGTGTCATATCCGCAATAGTATTGATAGCGATTTCATTTACATGCGTGTTTCTCTCAACCGTGACGCGCGTGCTGTTTTTTGCCGCGGCAGGCATACTGTGTGCCTACGAGCTGAGCCGCAACTACGAAAAGCTCAGCGTCAACTGCGGGGCATGGGTGATGTACACCTACATCGGCGCACAAGCCGTGTTGACGCTTTTACATGCAGGTCCTATCGCCTATATCGCATGCATGGCAGGGTGCATTTATCTCGCCCTTTTCGACGGCATACTGCGTCACCGCGTATCAGGCGACGGCGCGGTATACACGATAATGGGGCTTGCATATCCGAGCTTTCTTTTCGGACTTTTGATGATGATAAGCGTGAGCGAAAGGTGGCTTGATGTGCTGGTTCTCGCCTGTCTTTCCACCTGGGTATGCGACAGCTTTGCTCTCTTCGGCGGAAAACGCTTCGGCAAGCACCATGTTGCGCCCGATGTCAGCCCGAACAAAACCGTGGAGGGCTGTGTCTGCGGACTGATTTCGGCAACTATCGCGGGATTTATCATTTATTATATACCCGGGCTGTGTAATGGCATCGCGCTATGGCAATGCGTGTTGACCTGCGCGGTCGCATCTACCATGGGGCAGATAGGCGATTTGGCAGAGTCTCTGATAAAGCGCATGATAGGCGTAAAGGACTTTTCCGACCTTATCCCCGGACACGGCGGCATGTTCGACCGTGCGGACAGCCTGCTGTTTTCTGTCCCGACAGCTTACTTCTGCCTTTTCATTTACAGCCTTCTCTGATATAACACACTATACCGCACCTCAAGCCAAAAAGCACGATTAGCTTCCATTCAGCGAAAGGAGAACTAATGGACACCGTTTCCACGCAACTTACCAAGAAAGCAATGCTTGTCATAAACCCCGTTTCCGGCAAAAAGCTGGTGCTGAAGCACCTGACAGGTGTAATTCGCAGTCTGATGGACGCAGGCTACACAGTAAGCACCTATATCACCTCTCGTCGAGGCGAGGCGACGGAATTTGTACAGCAATATGGCAGGGATTATGACCTTGTGTGCTGCACCGGCGGGGACGGAACACTCAACGAGGCAATAACCGGGCTTGCCAAGGGGAATATCGACGTGCCTCTGGGCTATATCCCCTGCGGAAGCACAAACGATTTTGCTCTGTCTCATAGGCTGTCCACCGACATTCCCACGGCGGCGGAAAACGTTGCCGCAGGCAAGTGCCGCAGATATGACATTGGTCGCTTCGGCGACAGCTTTTTCACCTATGTCGCTGCATTCGGTGCGTTCTCGTGGTTATCCTACACGACGGATCAGAAAATGAAAAACGCCCTCGGTCACACGGCATATATTCTCGACGCGATAAAGGACGTTTACAAGATAAAGCCTCAGCATGTCCGCGTGACGGCAAACGGCAAGGTATACGAAAATGACTACATCTTCGGCGCGGTGTGCAACTCCACCTCCGTGGCGGGTACGTTTGAACTGCCGCAGGATCTTGTGGACACGTCAGACGGCTTGTTCGAGGTATTGCTGGTGAAGATGCCGGAGACACTTATTGAGCTTAACTCCATCATCACCGCCGTACTCAACCAAGACTATTCAAACCCGCTCATCACGTTTTTCCAGGCAAGCTCCATTGAAATCGACAACGCACCGGATCTTTACTGGGCTCTTGACGGCGAATGCTCCGGCGGGTACGAGCATATCCACATTGAGCCGATGCGCGAATTTTTGAATTTGCAGGGCTGAGCCACCGCAATCGTTCACCCCGCACGGTTTTTACAATTAATACATCAACTCGTCAATATTCCTGTTATAATACACGGCAATAATTCTTTTTGGAGTGACACCGCCCTATTATGGACGCAGAGCAAGACGACAGCAACACCGCTTCTTTTTATAACCCCATAATCACACACAACAGCAGACACCTCCCCTTGCGGCTTTAGCCGCAAGGCAGGTTTGTCTTGCTGTTTTTCTTTTTCACTACATATAAACACACATCACGAAGGAGACATTATTCTTGGAAAGCTCGGTTTTTATTCTCTTATTGGTTCAGGTCGTACTCATCGCACTAAACGCGGTATTTGCAAGCGCGGAAATAGCGGTGCTGTCGGTAAACGACGCAAAGCTTGAACGCATGGCGGCAAAGGGTGACAAAAAGGCGCGTCGTTTACAGCGTTTAACGGCAGAGCCGGCGCGGTTTCTGTCAACAATACAAATTGCGATAACGCTATCCGGCTTTCTCGGCAGTGCATTCGCCGCAGACGGCTTTTCCGAGCCGCTGGTGGAGTGGGCTGTAAGCTTAGGCGCGACTTTGCCGCGCAAGACCCTGGAGAAGACGGCGGTGATCATAATAACGCTGATACTCTCCTACTTCACGCTGATTTTCGGCGAGCTTGTACCGAAGAGGATAGCGATGAAAAAGTCTGAGTCATTGGCGTTGGCTCTGTCGGGGCTGTTGAGCGGGATATCCGCGGTGTTTAAGCCGATAGTCTGGCTTTTGAGCGTGTCGACAAACGGCGTACTGCGCCTGTGCGGCATTGACCCGCACGAGGAGGACGAAGCCGTGAGCGAGGAGGAGATACGCATAATGGTGGACGAGGGTGGCGAAAAGGGTACGATAGACCGAGAGGAGCAAAAGCTCATTCGCAACGTGTTCGAGTTCGACGACCTGACTGCGGGCGAGATCGCCACGCACCGCACCGATGTGGACATACTACTGACCGAGGACGATGACGAGAGCTGGGCATCGGAGATCCACGACAGCCGACACACGCTATACCCTGTGTGCGACGGCTCACACGACAACGTGATCGGCATAGTAAACGCAAAGGATTACTTTCGCCTTGATGACAAACGGCGCGAGAACGTGATGAGCAAGGCGATGAGCGAGCCATATTTCGTACCCGAGAGCATTAAGGCGGACGTATTGTTCAAAAACATGAAGTGTGAACGGCGCAAAATGGCCGTCGTACTCGATGAATACGGCGGCATGACAGGCATTATAACTCTAAACGACCTCGTGGGCGAGCTTGTGGGTGATTTTGAAGCCGTAGAGGACGAGCATGAGGGGATAGAAACCCTCGGTGACGGTCAATTTATACTGCGCGGAAACATCGCACTGCGCGAGCTTGAAGATGTCACCGGGATAAGCTTTGACACGGAGGATTCCGATACGTTCACGGGAGTCGCGTTCGAGGCTATGGGCATGGTACTCGGTGACGGAGCATATGACACAACGCTCGAGCTACCCGGCGTGAAGGCGCGAATACTGCGCGTCGAAGGACACAAGATAGTCGAGGCGGAGCTTATTGTTCAATAAGCTCTCCGTCTAATACCGCGCGGGTAAGCCTATCCCCGGTGTAGCAGAGCTTGAGCGAGAAAAAGGGCGTATCCGTGGCAATAAGGCGGAGGAATATCTTATCCCCCTCCCAGATGGGTAGCGATATAAGCTTTTCGCGATCTATCCACTCCAAATCGCCCTCGTCGCACTCTCGAAGCGTGCCGGTATAAGCGTCGCAGGTGAAAAGGTGCATATACTCAGTTCCCCACTCGTCGGAGACGAAGGTGACTATGCCGCGATAACGCCACGAGAGGGGCGTAAGCCCGGTTTCCTCGCGCATTTCACGCGCCATGCACTCCTCCGGGCTTTCGCCCGGCTCGAACTTGCCGCCGATGCCTATCCATTTATCGCGGTTTTCATCATTTTCCTTTTTCACGCGGTGGAGCATGAGGTACTCATTGCCGCGCTCGATATAGCAAAGGGAAGTATTCTTCATAATATCACCTATCGCAATGGGCTGTTGTAATTGCATTTACAACAGCCCTTATTGTTTATTACATAATCACAGCGTCAAATCTCCGTCTTTGACCCAGCCGAGGCGACGGCAAAGACGGTTTATAAGCGGGGTAAGCACAGCGGGAAGCACTATCGCAACAAGCACAAGACCGAGCCAATCGAACCCCGACGGCACAATTGCGGACACGCCCTTGGCAACAGCCTCCTCCGAGGGGGCAAGCCAGCCCGTCCACACACCGATAGGTCCGCATAAGCCGCAGGTACCCATACCGGAGTTTATCGCCGCACCGTTCATTTCGAGCTTGAACAGGCAAGTGGCGATAGGTCCTGTAATTGCAGAGGCAACTGTGGGCGCGATCCACACGCGCCAGTTGCGGACGATATTCGGCATTTGCAACATGGACGTACCCAGCCCCTGACTGACGAGACCGCCCCAGCCGTTTTCCTTAAACGACATCACCGCAAAGCCCACCATCTGGGCACAGCACCCCGCCACGGCGGCACCGCCGGCAAGACCGGTGAGCTGTAAAACGGAGCAGATTGCCGCAGAGGATATGGGCAAGGTGAGTGCCATGCCGACAAGCACGGAAACGGCAATACCCATCCAAAACGGCTGTAGCTTGGTGGCGGAGTCAATGAGCAGACCGAACGCCGATGCCGCCGTGCCAATCGGCGGGGCGATCCACTTGGCGAGAGCCACACCGACGAGTATTGTAACGCCCGGAGTGACGAGGATATCCACCTTGGTCTCCTTGCTGACGGCTTTTCCGCACTCGGCGGCAACAATGGCAATGATAAGCACGGCAAGAGGACCGCCCGCTCCCCCCTCGGCATTGGCGGCATAGCCA
>CAZBYU010000065.1:0-6879 GCA_964496235.1 uncultured Oscillospiraceae bacterium
GTATAAAGATAAATGCGGAGTTGTAGTGCGTTTTGCCATAATCGGCTTATGGCATGCACATGGGAGGCATTCCGCACAGCAGGGGAGGCATATATAAAATGTCCAGCAAGATTTTTCAGAACGTAATTATTCAAATGAAAGATGCCGTGGATAGACCCATCGGCGTTGTTGACGAACAGGGCTTCGTCGTTGCCAGCAGTGAGCTTGCACTTATCGGCTCGCGCCTTGATGATTTCCGCGCCTATGAGTTTGACGGCTCGGATTCCTGCGTCGTTACTGCCGGACGTACCTATTGTCCGCTTTCCGCAGATGGCGGTAAGTTTGATTACGCGGCGTTTGTAGATGGGGCGGATCCGCTTGCAAAGACCTTGTGTGCTGTCTCCGCCGTCGCGTTCAACGAGGCAAAGAACAACTACGAGGAAAAGCACAACAAGGCGGCGTTTGTAAAGAATATAATCTCCGATAATATTCTCCCCGGCGACGTTTATGTTAGAGCGAAGGAGTTGCACTTTGTCACGGATGAGCCGCGCACGGTTCTGCTTGTGCGTCAGGTGGAGAATTCCGACGTTTCCGCGGTTGAGGTCATCTCGCGTCTTTTCCCCGATAAGCAACGCGACTTCGTCTTGAATATCAATGAGGCGGACGTTGTTGTCGTTAAGACCCTGCCGAACAATAATTGCAACGATGAGATTTTGAAGATCGCGCGTACAATTGAGCGTGTCATGCACGAGGAGCTGGGCGCGAAAACCGTCATCGGTATCAGCACCAATGCGCGCCACCTCCGTGAGCTTGCCGACAGATATAAAGAGGCGCAGGTTGCCATTGATGTCGGTCGCATCTTCGAGGCGGACAAGACCATTATTAATTATGAGACTCTCGGTCTCGGTCGTATTATCTATCAGCTTCCCACCACGCTTTGCGAGATGTTCCTCAACGAGGTCTTTAAGAAGAACCCCATTGAAACGCTTGATGACGATACTCTCGAAACGATAAACCGCTTCTTTGAGAATAACCTCAACGTTTCCGAGACCTCCCGCAAGCTCTATGTTCACCGCAATACGCTTGTCTATCGTCTTGAGAAGATCAAGAAAATCACCGGGCTCGACCTGCGTGAATTTGACCATGCAATCGTCTTCAAGGTTGCCATGATGGTTAAAATGTACCTTGACTCTCTCAATAACACGAAGTATTGAGTACATATACGACGTATTCACCCACAATTTAAGCTCGGTTTAAGGCACGCGCGTTATGCTTTCTCATACTAAGGTGTCTTTTACCGATAAATTTGGAGGACTGCAATAATATGGTTCAAATGAACAATGTCACGAAGGTTTACGACAGTAGCAAGACAGTTGCCCTCGACAGCGTTGACCTTACGATCAATGAGGGCGAATTTGTCTTCCTTGTCGGTCCTTCCGGCTCGGGAAAGACCACGCTTATGAAGCTTATCACCGGCGAGGTCTTTGCGACTTCGGGTCAGGTCATCGTCAACGATTTCGACATGACCAACATTCGCCGCAGTAAGTTGCCTAAGGTCAGGCGTACTCTCGGCGTTATCTTTCAGGACTTCCGACTCATTGACAACATGACGGTTTACGATAATGTCGCGTTCGTTATGCGCGTTGTCGGTGCCGCTCCAAAGGACATCAAAAAGCGCGTTCCGTATGTTCTCGAGCTTGTCGGTCTCGAGGGTCGTGAAAAGCGTATGCCCAATGAACTCTCCGGCGGTGAGCAACAGCGTGTTGCCATTGCAAGAGCCCTTGCGAATAATCCGCGTATGATAGTGGCCGATGAGCCTACCGGCAACCTCGACCCTGTACGCAGTCTTGAGCTTATGCTTCTCTTTGAAAAGATAAACGAGATGGGTACGACGATACTTGTCGTTACGCACGAAAAGGAGCTTGTCAACGCCTTTGCCAAGCGCGTCATCACAATTGACGGCGGACACGTGATAAGCGACGGAATGGATGGGTATTACAGCTATGAGATTGAGTAGATACGGTTATCTTATAGGCGAGGGCTTCAGAAGCATCACAAAGCACGGCTTTATGTCTTTCGCGTCGATCACGGTCATAATGGCCTGCCTTATAATAATGGGCAGTGTCTCTCTCCTCTCGCTCAATATTGACGCACTTATTGCCGACCTTGAAGATCAAAACGAGCTTGTTGCGTTTGTTGATGACAGCATTTCCGATGTGGATGAGGCTAAAACCCTCAGCTCGAGTATTGAAGCTGTCGGGAACATTACCTCGGTTGAATTCGTCTCACGTACTGACGCGATGGACGCTTTCATGAATAATTACGATGATTCCCTCATGGAGGGCATTGACGAGACGGTCTTCCGTCATCGCTTTGTCATTCACCTCACGGACATCTCCCAAATGGCGGAAAGCAAGCGCGATCTCGAAAACATACCCGGTATCGCCAGGGTAAAGGCGCATCTTGACTATGCACAGCGTTTTGTCACTATACGCAACATCGTCTCCGTGGTGTCTCTCGTGCTTATCGTGATGCTTGTGTTCGTGTCTGTGTTCATCATGTCCAACACCATCAAACTCGCATCGTTCAGCAGACGCGAGGAGATCGCTATCATGAAAATGGTCGGTGCGAACAACTCTTTCATTCGTTTGCCGTTCGTGGTTGAGGGGCTTGTCCTCGGCATTATCGGCGGCGGACTCGCGTTTTTCGCGGAGTGGGGCATATATGAGCTTGTCACGGGCGAACTTGTTTCCAGCCTCACCGGTAGCTTGATCGCAGTTGTGCCGTTCCGCTCGGTTGCACTCATCGTGCTGATCGTTTACCTCGGTACAGGTATTCTTGTCGGTGCGGTCGGCGGCGTGAACGCCATCAGAAACTATCTGAAGGTGTAAGCCACACCCCGCGATGCGGGATTAAAGGAGCATACATACCTATGAACAACAAAAAAGTCATTTCATTCATTGCCGTTTTTCTCGCGGTGCTTATGCTTGCCTCTCTTGTGTTAAGCGTGATACCTGTCAGTGCATACGCTGTTACGCAGGACGAGATAAACGTACTCCAGGCGCAGAAAAAGGAGATTTCAGGTCGCGTGAGCGACTGCAAGGCGCGTCTTGAGGCTCTTAAACAGCAACAGGCGAACGTTTTGGAGCAAAAGGCGGCTCTTATGGAGCAAAACAAGCTCACGCAGGAGCAGATTGACCTTGCACAGGCTCAAATCGACATGTATAACGACATGATCGCCGAAAAAGCGGAGGAAGTTGAAGAGGCGAGAACCCGCGAGGAACGCCAGCTTCAAAAATACCGCACCCGTGTCCGTGCCATGGAGGAAAACGGTGGATACAATATACTTGCCGTTGTCTTCAACTCCTCCAATCTCAGTCAGCTCATGTCTGGTGTGGACGATATGGGCGAGATAATGGAGAGTGACCGCGCACTTGAGGATCAGTACATCGCCGCGCGCGAGGAGACTGAAGAAATCAAGGCCGAGTACGAAGAGACCAAGGCGGACTACGAGGAAAAGCAGGACGAACTCAAAGCCGAGCAGGAAGAGCTTAAAAAGCAGATGGACGAAGCCAACGAGCTTATAGAGTCCTTGGCGGAAGACATAGAAAAAGCGACCAAGGAATATGAGGCGGCGGCGGCGGAAGAAGCCGCGGCGGCGGCTGAGGTCAGCTCGTTCATTGCTCAGTATAATGCCCAGAAGGCGGCAGAAGCCGCTCAGAACGCGCAGAATAATGCCGCCGCAGGCGGCGATGCGGGTGCAGGCGGCGGTAGCTACTCCGCCGGAGTAGAGGGTACAGGTACTCTCGTCTGGCCTGTTCCATGTTCCATGACTGTCACAAGTCGATACGGCAACCGTTCCGACCCCTTTACAGGTGCGACTACCTACCACGCGGGCATTGATATAGACGGTTTTAATAAGGACGGACAGGCAATCGTTGCCGCCGATAGCGGCACGGTTATAACCGCGTCCTCCAACAGCGGTTACGGCAATTATGTCATCATTGACCACGGCAACATGAAAACCGTCTACGCCCACTGCTCCGGTCTAGCCGTGAGTGCGGGGCAGAGCGTCTCTCAGGGTCAGACTATAGGCTATCTCGGCTCTACCGGTCGTTCCACGGGTACTCATTGCCACTTTGAAGTATACGTCGGCGACAGCAGAACGGATCCCGCCGCCTACTTCTCCGGTATATCGTACTATAATTGCTGATAACAGAAATTCCCCGGTTAAACAGATATGAGCAATATATATAAAAGGCTGTTGCCAATTGCGTTAGCCTTGATTCTTGCGTTTTCTGCGGGAGTGTCGGCGTATGCCGTGTCGGAGTCTGAGCTTGATGAACTCAAGGCGGAGCGCGACGCGCTTGTAAAGCAACGGCAGCAACAGCAAGCGGTTGTCAACGACCTTCGTACCCAACAGGCGAGTGTGCTTGCCGTCAAGCAGGCACTTGATGAGCGCAATGTCTATACTCAGTGGCAAATAGACCTCACTAAACAGGAGATAGCTCTGTATGATGACATGATCGCCGAAAAGAATATTGAGGTTGCCGAGGCGAAAACGCTGGAGGTCGAACAGCTTGAACGCTATCGTGCCCGCGTCCGTGCTATGGAGGAAAACGGCACGGCAAGCTTTCTCGCGTACCTTTTCAGTTCCTCCGATCTCGGTGAGCTTTTGACCGCAGTTGATGATATTGGCGAGATAATGGAGAGCGACAGAGAGCTTGAAGAAGCCTATATCGCCGCACGCGAGAATACCGAGGCTGTCGTTGCCGAGTATGAGGCTTATAAGACCGATATACTTGAAAAGCAGGATTCGTTGCGCGATGAGCAGAAAAAGCTTCAAGCCGAGCTTGACGAGGCAACAAAGCTGATCACGGATATCACCGCGGACCTTGCAAGCAACGCCGCCACGCTCGAGGAATTTGAGCAGGCAGAGCGCGAGGCGGAGACCAATGTGGCAAATATGGTCATCGCCCTTGAAAAGCAAAGGCAGGCAGAAGCTGCCGTGTCCGGCGGCGGGTACAGTAACGGTAGCACCGTTGTCGGTACAGGGCAGTTTTCATGGCCCGTTCCGTCCTGTACTTACCTCACAAGCCGATTCGGCTTACGCGTCCATCCCATAACCGGTGTCACCAAGTCGCATACCGGCATTGATGTTGGCGCGGAATCCGGTGCGACGATAGTTGCCGCAGATGGCGGAACGGTGGTTCTTGCCGGTGTCAACAGCGGCTATGGAAACTGCGTCATGATTGACCACGGAAACGGCTACAAAACGCTTTACGCGCATATGTCCTCCATTGCCGTCACAAACGGTCAGACTGTTTCCAAGGGTGATACAGTCGGCTACGTCGGTAGCACCGGCTTATCCACAGGACCGCATTGCCATTATGAAGTGTGGAAAGACGGCTCTCGCATAGATCCAGAGCAGTTTTACAGCGGATTGACCTATTCCGCAAACGCCGGAGTATGAAGCTTTTCGGCGATACAAGGCAGTTGAAATCTTCTGAAACTGCCACAGCAGGACAGTCACGACCCCTGACTGTCCTGTTTGCATGATAAATTCACAGCCGTAAGATGGCGCAAGCCTCTCGGCGGAAGGAGCTGCACTTGAAAAATTTATTACGCAGGTTTTTCTATAACCTCGGTCGTATCATCGTCGGCATATTCAGCATAGGCATTGAGCTGAAATACGTCGTCCTCGCATGCGCCGTTCTCACCTTCGGCACGTATTATCTCACTCATCACAAGATGATTGAGGATGTCGGCGGGAAGACCGATTATGACGAGGCTATGCGTTATATCGAAATAAAAGATATCTGCGATGACAAGTTTATTGATGTGGTCGACCGCGCCGCGATGGGTGACAGTGCCGCCGCCGCGATGATTTCCGGTCTTGGTGATCCGTGGAGCTATTATATGACCGCTGACGAGTACAAGACCTATCAGCTCTCCTCCACCAATGAATATTCCAATATCGGAATGACCATAATGAAGGACGAAAATACCGGCGGGTATCAGGTTGTTGCCGTCAATGCCGATTCGCCCGCCGCGTGGGCGGGACTATCTGCCGGCATGGTGATAACCGATGTCGACGGAGAAAGCGTCATCGGTCAGGACATTGATTATGTCCGTACTCTTATCCGCTCTCGCATGAACACGAAGTTTGTCCTCGGCATAAATCGCGGACAGCAGAGCGTTGAGGTCGACTGCTCAACATCATACATCAGCCCCGTGACCTATCGTATGGAGAAGACCGAGGCCGGCTATGTCAAGATTGATAACTTCGAGGCAGGCTCGGGGCAAGACGCGATAAACGCCATTGAAGATCTGCTCGCGCAAAAGGCTGTTGCACTGTGTATCGATCTGCGTGGCAACCCCGGCGGGCTTAAAAACGAAGCCGCAGTCTTGCTTGACTATCTCTTGCCCAAGGGTTCTCTTTTCGTTGAACGCGACAAGGACGGCAAGCAGGATGTCACGGAATCTGACGGCATGTGTGTTCAAATCCCCATGGTCGTGCTGATAAATACCGGCACATACAGCGAGGCAGAGCTTTTTGCCGCCGTTTTGCAGGAGTATAACTGGGCTTTGCTGATGGGTGAGCCGACGAGCGGCAGAACGCGTATGCAGGTCACATTGCCTCTTGAAGACGGAAGCGCGATCCGCCTTTCTACCAAGACCTACTTAACGCCCAACGGTGTTGACATCTGCACTGCCGGCGGCGTTGTACCCGATTCTATAG
Organism: uncultured Oscillospiraceae bacterium; assembly: GCA_964496235.1. Taxonomy (GTDB): domain Bacteria; phylum Bacillota; class Clostridia; order Oscillospirales; family Oscillospiraceae; genus Limivicinus. The sequence goes on from CAZBYU010000065.1 coordinate 6,722, forward strand.
TTTATAACAGTGACCCAACCGCCACAGGCACGACAGCGGGTACGACCGGCGTGTCCGATGGCTCGGCGAGCGTGTCGAATGACGAACAGCTCAATGCCGCGCTCAAATATTTGAGTTGACACGGCGGCACATTATCAATATAATATATAGGCTTATAC
>CAZBYU010000066.1:0-6755 GCA_964496235.1 uncultured Oscillospiraceae bacterium
TTTTCCCACAGCTTCAGCCCGCCGTGATAGTCGTGACGAACCTTTTCCGCGACCAGCTTGACCGTTACGGCGAGGTCACGCATACTCTGGAGAACATAAAGAATGCTATATCCGGCACACCGAACGCGGTGCTGTGCCTCAATGCCGACTGCTCGCTCACATCTTCTCTTGCGGATGAGCTTCCCAACAGCTGTGTTTATTTCGGCATAGATAAGGGCGCACTGCCCACGCATGAGGCGACCGAGCTGTCCGATGCGAGCCACTGCATACGCTGTAAAAGCGAGTATGAGTATTCATACATCACCTATGGTCATCTCGGCGGCTTTCGTTGCCCCAAGTGCGGCTATGCCCGCCATGCGGCGGATTTTGCCGTGACGGAGGTCGTGGAGCAGACCGGTAACGGCTCGACCGTGGTGATGAGCATGCGCGGGGAGCGGCGCATTGTAAGCGTGAATCTCCCGGCGGTATATAACATATACAACGCCGCGGGTGCGGCGGCCGCCGTTTCGGAGATGGGGCTTGGCATTGACGCGGCTGTGAAGGCACTTTCGGAGTTCAAATGCGGCTTCGGGCGTATGGAGCAGTTTGAGCTTGGTGCGGGTGGAACGAAGCTTATGCTTGTGAAAAACCCCGCCGGGTGCAATCAGGTGGTTGAGTTTTTGCAGTGCATAAAGGAAAAATTCGTCCTTGTTCTGTGCCTTAACGACCGCGCCGCCGACGGCACGGACATATCGTGGATATGGGATGTGGACTTTGAACGCCTGACTCGGCTTGCGGGGCGTTTGCAGGGCGTGATAGTCGCGGGTGACCGCGCCGAGGATATGCGTCTGAGGATAAAATACGCCGGCATTGACGATGCCGCAATTGTCACGGAGCGCGATTATGACGCACTTGTGCAGTGGATAGCGGGGCAGGAAAACCCGGTTTATATCATGCCAACCTACACCGCCATGCTCGAGTTGCGCGAGGCGATAATACGTCACTGCGGTGGCAGTGAATTCTGGGAATAAGGGGGAGCGGAGCAATGGAGCTAAAAATATGCCACATGTACCCGGACGTTTTGAATCTCTACGGTGACCGGGGCAACATCATATGCATGCAAAAGCGTCTTGCATGGCGCGGCATCGACGCGCTCATCACCAAGCTTCCCATCGGCGAGAGGGCGAGGCTTGCGGACTTTGACCTTGTTTTCATCGGCGGCGGACAGGACTTTGAGCAGGAGGTTCTGCTCGACGATCTCCACCGTGGCAAGGATAGGGAGATAATATCCGCCATTGAGGACGGAGTGACGTTTTTGACGATATGCGGCGGCTATCAGATGATGGGCAATTATTACGAGACCTATGACCATCACCGCTGTGACTTCATCGGCGCGGTGGATCTATACACCCTCGGTCTTAAAAACCGCATGATAGGCAACTATAAATATAAATGCACCGAAAGCGCGGGGGGAAGCGTAGTCGTCGGGTTTGAAAACCACAGCGGCAAGACCTACCTCGGTGCGGGTGTCGAGCCGCTGGGTCAGGTGCTGGCTGGCTTCGGCAACAACGGCGAGGACGGCACAGAGGGTGTCCATTACAAAAACCTCTTCGGCACGTACAGCCACGGTCCGCTTCTGCCGAAGAATGCGGAGCTGTGCGATTTCATACTGCAAACCGCGCTTGAACGCAAATACGGCGCGGTGGAGCTTGCTCCGCTTGATGACGCGGCGGAGACGGCGGCGCACGACGCGATGTGCGCCAAGCTATAAGAGAAAAGGAGAAAAACGCAATGTTGCGCTTTTACAATGCCCGCATTTTGAGCTTTCAAAACGGTGTGACGCTCGGCGAGGGCGAGGTGTGGACGGATGGGGGAGTGATCACCCACGTCGGCAAGCCCACTGCCGACATGCCGAGACCCGGCTTTGACCGGGAGATCGACCTTTCCGGCAAGCTGATAATGCCGGGGTTTAAGAACGCGCATACCCACACGGCGATGACGCTTTTCCGCTCGCTTGCCGACGGTATGCCGCTTGACAGATGGCTCAATGAACAGATATGGCCGAGTGAGAGCAAGCTCACGGGTGAGGCGGTGTACGACCTTACCAAGCTCGGCATACTCGAATATCTCTCCTCCGGCATCACCGCGAGCTTCGACATGTATCTGAAAAACGATTTCTATGCCAAGGCGTGTGTCGACGCGGGCTTTCGCACGGTGATATGCGCCTCGCTTAACCGCTTCGATGCAGACCCGGAGAACATAGAGCGGGAATATCTCAAATTCAATGCTTATAATGAGCTTGTCTCATATACTCTCGGCATTCACGCCGAGTACACCACGCCCGTTGAGCGCATTGAGTATATGGCATCGCTTGCGGATAAGTATAAAGCACCGTGCTTTACGCATATGTCGGAAACGCGCGGCGAGGTCGAGGGTTGCCGCGAGCGTTACGGTGTCACGCCGCCCAAGCTCCTTGACAGCCTCGGTTTTTTCAAATACGGCGGTGGCGGCTTCCACTGCGTGTGGCTTGATGACGACGATATCGCGCTCATGGCGGAGAAAAAGCTGTGGGCGGTCACCTGCCCGGGGTCGAACGCAAAGCTTGCAAGCGGCATCGCGCCCATTGATAAGCTCGCCCATGCCGGTGTTCCCCTTGCGATAGGCACGGACGGCGCGGGCAGCAACAACGCCCTTGACATGTTCCGCGAGATGTACCTTGTCAGCGTCTTGCAAAAGCTTTTGTGCGGCGATGCCGCCGCGGGTGACGCGGCGAGGACGCTTGAAATGGCGTGTGTCGGCTCGGCGCGGGCAATGGGGCTTTCCGACTGTGACGATATTGCTATCGGGAAACGTGCGGACATTGTCGTGATAGACATTGACAGACCCAATATGCGCCCAATAAACGACATTGCGAAAAACCTTGTTTACTCGGGGTCTAAGGAAAATGTGTATATGACCGTTGTCAATGGGAAAATACTCTACGAAAACGGTGAATTCAATATCGGCGAAAGTGCCGGGGATATCTATGCGCGTTGCGACGCGTGGCGAAAGAGGATAATAGGCTGATGAAAAAGATAGACCTCCATGTGCATACCACGGCATCGGACGGCACGTACTCCGGGCGTGAAATGCTCCGCCTTGCCGCCAAGCGGGGCTTGTCCGCCGTCGCGGTGACGGATCATGACACGGTGTCCGGCTATGCCGAGGCGGCAGAGGAGGGGCGAAAGCTCGGTGTGGAGGTCGTGCCGGGGATAGAGATAAGCACGAAGTTCGGCGGCGCGGTGCATATACTGGGCTATTACATCGACACGGAGAGCGAGGTTTTGCGCCCTGTACTCGACTGGGTCGTGCATGACCGCGACGCACGAAACCGCAAGATGGCGGAGATGATGTCTGCCGATGGTATCCCGGTGGACTATGACGAGATGCGGGCGCGTTTCGGCGAGGTCATCGGCAGACCGCACTTTGCCGAGTTGCTGGTGGAGCTTCATCTTGCCGAGAGTGTGCAGGACGCGTTTGACCGCTATGTCGAAAAGGGTCGAAAATACTGGCTTCCGCGTAGCTTCCTGTCCATTGAACGCTCAATTGAGATTATCGCCGCAGCGGGCGGTGCGCCTGTTCTGGCGCATCCGTTTCAGTATAAGCGCGACGATGCCGGACTGCGCGAGCTTATAGAGCATTGCATGGAGAGCGGGCTGTGCGGCATGGAATGCCGCTACTCCGGGTACGACGCGGACATGACCGCGTACCTTGAAAAGCTTGCGGACGAGTACGGTCTTATAAAAACCGGCGGCAGTGACTTCCACGGTGAGAACAAGCCCAACATCGCCCTCGGAAACGGAATGGACGGGGAGCTTAACGTGCCGTATGAATTTTTGACCGCGCTGAAAGAAAAAACAGGACACATGGGATAATGCGAGGGGGTAATGCACCATGGTGAAAACTCTGCTCATTCAAAGCCCTGAGAGCTACATAGAAAAATGGTTTACAGAAAAAACCAAAATAGGGGGGGTGAAATCCTCTTGTTGTAAGGCGGCGTTGCTGTCGACGCTGTTGTGGGGGTTCTTTGCCTATCATCTGCTGGTGATAACCGGCGTGGGCAATGCGGACGCGGTGTGCGAGGGGCTTTATTCCTATACGGCGGCGGATTGGGCTCTTGCCTGCGGGCGTTGGTGTGCGCGGTATTTTTACGGCGCGGTGGGAAACGTTGTTATGCCGGGGGTGTGGGTGACGCTTTATATGCTGTGCGTTTTCGCCTCGGTTCTGCTTATTGCGCGGCTGTGGCGGCTTGAAAGCCCTCTCTCCGTTTTCTTTGCGGCGGCTCTGCTCGCCGTAAATCCCACGGTCATAGAGCAGTCTCTTTTACAGTATATGTTCATGTCCTGGGGGCTGAGCAATCTGCTGGGCATCGCGTTTGTGTATGCCGTGTTCATGTCGGACAGCCGCCTTGTCCGCTGTCTTGTCGCGCCTGTCGGCATGGCGGTGGCGTTCGGGTTTTATCAGGCGTCTGTCGGGCTTATCGCGCTCGTGTTCGGCTTGACGCTCATTTTGCGTCTTTTGCGCGGAATGACCGCGCGGGATATGCTTAAATATGCTCTCCGCTTTGTCGTGTCGGCGGTGATAGGCGCGGCGGAGTATTTTGTCGTTTTGCGCTATGAACTGAACCGTTGGGGTGTTGCAGAGAGTGACCGCGTGGGTGCGTTCTCCCTGCGCGAGATTTTCACCTCGCTCGGAGAGACTGTGCCGGATGCGTACCGCTTTTTCTTCGCGTATTTTGATGACCCCGTCTTCCGCCGGAAGTATATCGCCTTTGCACTCGGCGCGATTTTGCTGTTGCTGTTTCTGCGGCGGCTGTGGTTGATCGTGAAGGAGCGGCATTATATCGAGGGTGTCAGCGCCGTGCTTTTGTTCGCGCTTATCCCCGCACTTGCGAACATATGCCGCGTGATTTTTCCGTATTTCACGGTGGTCACGATAATGGAGTATCAGATAATGCTACTAGTTCCCTTTGCGTTTGCCTTGGGGGAGGAGCATGAAGCGCGGTTTGAGAATGTGCTTAATCTTACGCGTATTGTCGCCTTCGCGCTGTCGTTGGTGCTTGTCGCGGGCTATACCGTCTCCGCAAACGCCACCTACCGCGCCTATGACCTCAGCTATCGCCACGCGCAATATGAGACAGGGGAGATAGTCCGCCGCGCCCGCGCACTTGACGATTATGTGCCGGGGGAGACCGTGATGTTCGTCGGTTTTATCCACGATGACACCCTGCGCGAGAAAAACGGCGTGTATAACTACGCCTACGGCATGTATGACAACCTTATTTTCTGGGAAGAGTACATGGGCATAACCTCCGGCAGACAGAACTTCGCACTCGATACGCTCGGCGTAGATATTGGCGAGGTGGATATGGCGCAGTATGTCACCGTTACGGCGAGTGAGGAGTTTGCCGAGATGCCCGTATACCCCGCGGCGGGTTCTGTCGCGCGTATCGACGGCGTAATAGTGGCTAAGCTGACAGATGACCCGATAAGGTTTGATTAATCCGCTTTGCGGTGAAAGATTGCGAAAAACAGATGTGACAGATATGAAAAATGAGCCTATAGGCGGACAGAGATAAGAAAACATACGCCTGAAAAGAAAAATTAAAGCGCGTAAACTTCGTTAAGTGAGCTTGCCATACACAAAGTATGGCTTCACTCCCTTGCCTAGTCTACGCGCATTTTTTATTCGTTTCAGGTGCGAAGCAGTTCAAAAAGAGGAAAAAGCTGTTCCTGCGAGATGAAAAGTGCAGGGAATACTTGTGCGCATTTCCGAGCATTTTCGTGAGGTCTGGGAAGTCTTTTTCCCTTTTTGAACCGTGTGTTTTCTTGTCTCCGTCCGCCCTTCAAGGCTCATTTTTTCACGGAGTTTTACCGCTTGTCCTTAAAAAACTCGCGCAGGAGGGCGGAGCTTTCCTCGGCGAGGATGCCGGCGTAAACCGAGGGGGAGTGACCGTAACGCTCAAAAAAGAGGTCGATGACACTGCCGACGGACCCGGTGACAGGCTCACGTGCGCCGTAGACCAGCCTGGGTATACGCGCCATGATTATTGCACCCGTACACATCGGACACGGCTCGAGCGTGACGAACATGGTGCAGTTGTCAAGCCGCCATGTGCCGAGACGCGCACATGCCTGGCGTATCGCCTCAATCTCGGCGTGTGCTGTGGCGTCGGCATGTGCCTCGCGCCGGTTTTGACCGAGACCGATGATGTTGTCCTCGCCGTCCACGATGACACAGCCCACCGGCACATCGCCGTTTGCCGCCGCGTCACGCGCAAGAGAGAGCGCGATGGACATGTATTTTTCGGCTTTTGTATCGTTCATATCTGCTTTCCTCAAAAACATCGGGCGCGTCGGTCGACGCGCCCGGTTTGGTCAGTTAGGTGGGAATTGCCCCGCCTGCCAACGCCGTTATCAGGCGAGTGCGGCGGTGATGATGGACATCTGGTAGACTTCCTCTGCGTCGCAACCACGGCTGAGGTCGTTGATAGGTGCGTTAAGCCCCTGCAGGATAGGACCGTATGCCGCGAAGCCGCCGAGGCGCTGGGCTATCTTGTAGCCGATGTTGCCGGACTGGATCTCGGGGAAGATGAAGGTGTTGGCGTAGCCCGCCACCTTGCTGCCGGGGAACTTGAGCTGACCGACGACGGGGGAGACCGCCGCGTCGAACTGCATCTCGCCGTCGATGGCAAGCTCGGGTGCCATTTCCTTGGCGATGGCAGTGGCGTTGCCGAC
>CAZBYU010000067.1:0-6753 GCA_964496235.1 uncultured Oscillospiraceae bacterium
AAAGTGCCGCACGGAAAACCGTGCGGCACATGGGAGGGGTGGGTTATTCCCACTCAATTGTTCCGGTGGGCTTGGGGGTCACGTCCCAGAGGACGCGGTTGACGCCTTTTACCTCGTGGGTAATGCGGTCGACTATATGCTGAACCAGGGCGAAGTCGAGCGGGGCGACCTCGGCGGTGACGGCATCGACTGTGTTGACCGCGCGGATAACGACGGGCCAGTCATAGCTGCGCTTGCCGTCGATAATGCCGGTGGACTTGAAGTCGGGAACGATGGTGAAATACTGCCAGACCTTGCCCTCCAAGCCGTTCTTGGCAAACTCCTCGCGCAGTATCGCGTCCGACTCACGCACAGCCTCAAGCCTGTCGCGGGTTATCGCGCCGACACAGCGCACACCGAGACCGGGACCGGGGAACGGCTGGCGGTAGACCATGCCGTCGGGCAGACCGAGAGCCTTGCCGACAACGCGGACTTCGTCCTTATAAAGAAGCTTCACCGGCTCGACCAGCTCAAACTGAAGCTCGGGCGGAAGACCGCCGACGTTGTGATGGCTCTTCAGCCCGTCGGATTCGAGAATGTCGGGATAAATCGTACCCTGTGCGAGGAAGCTGATACCGTCGAGCTTGGCAGCCTCCTCGGCGAAAACGTCAATAAAGAGCTTGCCGATTATCTTGCGCTTGGTTTCCGGGTCGTCGACACCGGCGAGGGCATCAAGAAAACGATCGGACGCGTCGACATAGATGAGGTTGGCATCCATCTGGTTGCGGAAAACCTCTATCACCTGCTCGGGTTCGCCCTTGCGGAGAAGCCCGTGGTTGACGTGTACACAGGTCAGCTGTTTGCCGACGGCCTTTATCAAGAGCGCGGCCACGACGGAGGAATCGACCCCGCCGGACAGTGCCAAAAGCACCTTCTTGTCACCGATCTGTGCGCGAAGCGCGTCAAGCTGTTCGGCGATGAAGGCTTCCGCGAGTGCGGGGGTGGTGATACGTGCCATGCTCTCGGGACGTTTGTTGTCTGCCATATGTATTTATCTCCTTTATAATGGAATAACAATGTGAAGGATGCGGGGACATAGCCGCGAATCAAGCGTGGGGATAGAACAGCGGGTCGCGGGAGATGAAGGAATACTCGCCCTCGTTATAGCCGAACTGCTCGAGCAAAAGCTCATAGCGTTCGTCGAGGTAGATCTTGTTCGTCCACGGGTCAACGTGGTCGATGCGCCAGCCCTCGCTTGTCGGGTCGCTCCAGACGGTGGTGTTGACCTCGCAATCGGGGTGGGCGGCGATGAAGGCGTTTACCTGCTCCTCGGGAACGGGTGCGGAGCAACCGAGCCAGAAGCGTTTGAGATTATCAAGCCCCATGAGTGAGCTGATATCATCGAAATTGCGGCAGTTGGCAATATTGAGATGCTCGAGCTTGGTACAGCTTGCGAGGGGGGAGAGGTCGGTTATGCCGGAGTTGGTCTGAATCTCCAGATATTCAAGCTCGGTGCAGTTTGAAAGCGGTGAGATGTCGGAAATGCTGTTCATGGCGAGGATAGCCACTTCAAGTTTGGGCATACACGCGACAAAGGAGATATCCGAAAGCACCTCGTTATGACCGAGGTCGATGTATTTCACATCCGTGCAACAGCTCAGCGCGGCAACGTCGCGGTTTGTGACAAGCCCGCCGGCGGAGGGCTTGGAGGCGAGTATCTTTTCCACATCGGTGCGGACGGAATAGTTCGAGCCGAACCACACGCGCCAGACGACCTTGACATCGGGCAGGGCATCACGCAGAAGAAGCATCTGCTCGTTGGGAATGCCGCAGAAGTCCATGTCGAGATACTCGAGATTCTTCATTGCCGACACGACACTATACACCAACGCACCGCCGTCGTCAATCGTGATGTGGTTGAGATCCATCTTTTTGTCGAGCAGGGTAAAGGGCTTGCCGTAGAGCGTGAAGGAATAGGCAAAGTCGGTGTTCGGACAGGCTTGAACCATGCGGGTGAGCGTAGCCCAGTCGAGCGGGGTGGTGTACTCATCGCCGAGCGTGACGCGCGTCAGCTTCGGCAGATACGGCAGAACGGACAACACCTCGTCTGCCTGTGCCGCCGTCATGCCCGTAAGGTCAAGGCTCTCGGTGTCAAGCGTAAGCTCATGACCGAGGAGGGAGAGCGAGTATATAAGCTCCGCGTTCGGCGCGGCAAGGGCAATGGAGTTGGCATGCGCCGGGGATATGCCGCAGGCAGAGAGGTCAAGACTTTTAAGCGCGGGGAGATATGCCACAAGCTCTGCCGTGCGCGTTGCGCCCTCGTCATCAAGTGCGCCGAGAGCAAGAGCCTCGGCACGGTTATCGACAACAGTGCCGTCGGGGAAGGTGACGGTATAGGTCACGTCCACCTGCGGGTGGGCGGTCATCCAGTCCGTTATCTCGGCATAGCACTCACTGCCGGAAAGGTCGGCACGCTCAAGCGCGGTAAACGCGTCAAGCTTCGCCGTTTCCCCCGGCTGTAGGACAAGGGCTATCTCCGTGCGCTCCGAGCTGACGTTTTTATCCTCAAACTCGACCCGCTCACCGCAGGCGGCAAGAGCCGCACACAGCATGAGCGTCAGCGCGACGCAGACTATTCTTTTCAAACGAGCGGAAAGCATATTCCTGCCTCCTCACTATGTTTTCATTTTCATAAGTATAGCAAACGCAGGTCAAAATTACAACTGCGGCGAGAGAAAGTTTTTTCGTTTTTTTTGATAAAGTACAGTTGACATTGTGATATCAAAGTGATATCATATCAATAGTTACGGAACAGGAGGCATAATAATATGCAGGAAAAGATACTGTCGACGAAGAAAAACGGCATGGCGATACTTTTGCTGTTTGCGGCGCTGTACATATGCGCGATAGCTGTGACGGTGTTTGCCGCGGAGTACAGACTGAGACTTTTTATGGTGTTGGGGATAATATATCTTTGTGTGGGCTGGATTCCGTTTATGGGGCTGAAGGTGCTTGCACCGCAGGAGGCGTTGGTGCTGACGCTGTTCGGGGATTACGCGGGTACACTGAGAGAAGAGGGCTTTTATTTCGTCAACCCCTTCTGCGTGGCGATTAACCCCGCGGCGCGGACGAAGCTGAGCCAAAGCGGTGACGTGGACGGCGGACACGGCAAGAGCGCGATGCAGGTGCTTGCCGCCGGGACGAACGGCGGATTGAATATAGATATGTCGAGCAAGAAGCTCTCTCTTAAAATAATGACGCTCAACAATGCCCGCCAGAAGATAAACGACCGCCTCGGCACACCGGTGGAGATAGGCATTGCGGTGATGTGGCGCGTGACGGACACGGCGAAGGCGGTGTTCAATGTGGATAATTACAAGGAATACCTCTCACTCCAGTGCGACAGCGCGTTGCGCGACATCGTGCGTATTTACCCCTATGACACGGCGGAGAACGTGGACACCACGGGCGACGGCATTGCCGACGAGGGCAGTCTGCGCGGGTCGAGCGAGGTCGTGGCGGAGCGTATACGCGCACAGATACAGCAGAAGGTGGCGGATGCGGGCTTGGAGATAATAGAGGCGAGGATTACGTATCTCGCATACGCGCCGGAGATCGCCGCGGCGATGCTGCAGCGGCAACAGGCAAGCGCGATAGTCGACGCGAGAAAGCTGATAGTCGACGGCGCGGTGGGCATGGTGGAAATGGCGTTGGAGAGCTTGAGCGAGAAGCAGGTGGTGGAGCTGGACGAGGAGCGCAAGGCGGCAATGGTATCGAATCTGCTGGTGGTGCTTTGCGGCAACCGCGATGCACAGCCCATAGTCAATTCCGGGAGCCTTTATTGATAAGACATGGCAGACAACACGAAAAAGCAAATACCCCTGCGTCTGTCGGCAAAGCTGTATGAGCAGATAGCCGACTGGGCAGAGGACGATTTTCGCTCCGTCAACGGACAGATAGAGTACCTTTTGACCGAGTGCGTCAGACAGCGGAAGAAAAACGGCTCGCCGAGACCGAAGGAGCTGGACGTACCGCCGGAGCTGGACATAGAATAATTTTTTTAACGAGATTATTTGATTGGGGAGAGAAGTATGGAATACACATTGGGTACGGTATCGCCGGTGGCGATGGCGGGTATGGTTTTCTCACTGATAATTGCGATAGGACTGCCGATAACGCTGTGCGTTGTCGCAAAAAAGCGGCTGGGCGGGAAGCTTTCGGCGGTGTTTACCGGTGCGGCGGTGTTCGCGGTGTTCGTATTGGGCTTGGAGAGTGTGATGCACAGGCTGGTGCTAAGCACCCCACTCGGCACGACGATAAGCGGCAACGTGTGGCTGTACGCGCTCTACGGCGGCTTGGCGGCGGCACTTTTTGAGGAGTTCGGGCGGCTTGTTGCAATGAAATGGTGCATGAAGCGCACCCTTTCCCGCGAAAACGCCGTGATGTACGGCATAGGTCACGGCGGGCTGGAGGCTGTGCTGATTGTGGGCTTGGCGTATATAAGCAACCTCGCAACGGCGATAATGATAAACTCCGGCGCATTGACCGGACAGCTTGCCGCGCTGGACGCGGCAACGGCGGAGGCGACAGTGCAACAGCTTGCCGCGCTGTGGCAGACCGCACCGGGTGACTTCTTCCTCGCCGGGGTGGAGCGGCTATCGGCGATAACACTGCATATCTGCCTTTCATACTTTGTGTATCGCGCGGTGAAATACGGCGAGAAGCGGTATTTTGCGCTCGCGCTTGCACTGCACTTTGCCGTAGACGCGGGAACGGTGATAATAATGAATTATGTCTCCGTTTACGTGCTGGAGACGGTGCTGGTCATCGCAATGGCGGCATTGGCATGGTATACGGTGCGACTATACCGCGCCGAGGGAGAGGACGCGAGTGCGCGGGAGGAATAAGGAAGACACGGTGAGAAAAAAGCAGAGAGAACCCGGCTCGCTTAAATGGGGATTGTCGGTGGCGACGCTGGTATGCTGGATACTGCCGATAATAATAGTGACTCTGACGGCGGCGTTGGTGCTGAACTACTATTACAACAGCACGCTCAAAAGCACCGCCGACGCGGGTGCGGAGAACGCCCTGAGACAGGTGGAGCTTCGGCTTTCCGCGGCGATAGAGGATTCAAAGGCCGTTTCGTATGAGGGCTATGTCCGTCAGGCGTACCGCCAGTATACCCGTGACAAGAGCAAGAGCAGTCTGTACAAGACCACGACTGACTATCTCTCGCAAAAATACTCCCGCAACGGGAGCTTCGGCGTGATATACATATCCTTTATCGACCCCGCGCTTGACATTCACCCCTACGCCGCCGCGCAGGGTACGGCGAGGTACAATGTGCTGAGAAACTACAAGGAAAGCATTCTGCCGGAGGTCGAACGCGCGATTGGCGGCACGGACACGGGAATCAAATTCATCAACGTAGACGGCGGGCTGTACATGGTGAGAAACCTGCTGGATATAGACTTCAAGCCTTACGCGCGGCTTGTGATGGGGCTTGAAAAGAGTACGCTTTTGCAGTCGCTTTACGGAATAAACGGGCTTTATGTGCAGGAGATGAGCATAGACGGTCTGCCGGTCGGAATGGAGGCGGACAGCGTGCCGGAGGGCTTGAAGCCCGCGGGAACGAAGTATACCGCAGAGACGGAGGGACACGAGCTGGTGCTGACGGCACAGACGGCATCGGTAAGCGTGTGGAAGACCGTGCCGCTGTTGCGCTGGGCGGTAGTGATGGTGGCGTTGCTGGTGTTGCCGCTGCTGGCGGCGATAATATACCTTTTCCACAGGAACATAAACCACCCGATGGAGGTGCTGATAGAGGCAAATGAGCGCGTACAGAGCGGCGAGCGCGGCTATCTCATCGACGAGGGCGCGGCAAACGCCGAGTTTAAGCAGCTCTTCAGCCACTTCAACTCAATGTCCACGGAGCTGAAAAACCAGTTTGAACAGCTGTTTAACGAGCAACAGGCACTTCAACAGGCAAAAATAAAGGCACTTCAATCGCAGATAAACCCGCATTTTCTCAACAACACCCTCGAGATAATAAACTGGGAGGCGCGTATCGCGGAGAATGAGAGGGTATGCTCGATGATAGAGGCACTGTCCACCATGCTCGACGCTGCCATAGGACGCGACGGTCGCTCGCAGATCGCACTGCGGGAGGAGCTGAAATACGTGGACGCATATCTGTACATAACCGAGGAGCGGCTCGGAGACAAGCTGACGGTGGAGCGGGAGATAGACCCGGAGATGGCGGAGTGTGCCATTCCGCGCCTGATGCTGCAGCCCATTATAGAAAATGCCGTGGAACACGACCTGTCAAGAACCGGCGGACAGCTGTGTATACGCGCGTATAAAGGCGCAGAGGGGCTTTGCTTCGAGGTCGAACACGACGGCGCGATATCCTCCGAGGGCTGGGAGAGCATACGCCGCTCGCTCGATGCACCCACGCAGACCCCGGTTGAGCCGCCGAAGGGAAGCGTGGGCATACGAAACGTCAACCAGAGACTGATGCTTTTATACGGCGAGGATTACGACTTTGCCATTACTCAGCCGAAAAACGGGCGAATACTCGCAAGAATCGTGCTGAAAGCGGACGCGTAGGGCAACTTCACAACGATTGGCAAGAAAACACAAGCAGAGCAATTATCGCCGAAAGGAAAATAAACTAAAATAAAGTCAATGGACGCGAAGCGTCATACAATAAATTTTCAAAAGAGGAGAAATTGACATGAAAAAATTGTTGGCTCTCTTGCTCGCATTGACAAT